>NZ_JBMERP010000114.1:0-8376 GCF_049310925.1 Virgibacillus sp. DJP39
AACTCGAAATAGATCAGCCTTAAAGAGAATCACCCCCTATAATGAAGTTAACTGATTATCAGTGAATCTATCATTATAAAGGGTGGTTTTTTGGTTAAATATCGTGAAATTTTAAGGATGCTTAGTCAATAAATGAGTAAAAGAGTATAGCACTAAGTTGTGGAGGTTCAAGGAATACAATGACTTCTGTCTTAGTGAACATCAAAGTGAAAAATCAGAGCAGTTTACGGATGTGACTTGGAAGATGGCTTCTATTTCCTCAAAAATCATCCTTCAAAATTAAAACTTACCTGATTACGAGTACATTCATAATGAACTTTTGAAGAAAGGGAACCTTGACTACTCATGGGAGGAGTTGGTCAGAATGAGTTATCAAACTGCGGAAACGACTTGTATTGTGTACATCATTTTGCTTTCATCACAGTAAGTATGCGATATTATGGCGCCAGCTATGGTGGATAATATTCAGCCATATTGTAATAGAAATGGTTTTTTTGGTTCCCATCCACGCCCGTATTTATATTTTCGGATACAAGAATACTGTACACTCCCGTACTTTTTTTGAATCATTCATCAAGTTTGTTTTTCAACTCATAAGTTTCCTTTAAACGGGGATCTACCTTGAGTATATCTGGTAATTTCTCTCACTCTCTTCCGAAAGCTTATAAGGGGATTTTCCAAAAAAGTTTTTTGCTTCTTTTCATACGGATGCGCTTTTTTTACTTAAATCATACTGGACTTCACGGCGCACATCGTCTAACGCCCAATAAACTTGGCGCATGAAGTAAAAACGATCCGCAATAATAAGTGGATCACCTAAAGCTTTTAGAACAGCCAGTTTAATAGACTTCGATATAAATCAATTACTACGATTTCAACATTACCAGTATCAACAGATTTTAGGTGTTCCTTAAATGTGTCTACTTTTCTATCGGGCAAGAAATATCCAGAATCTCTTTGTTTCTACATCAACGACTACCGTGTGAAATCTTTCTCCACCAACATCTCCCTTGAATTCATCAATGCAAATAGCTCTAGGCAAAACCTTTTTTGTCTTTATGGTGTGTTTGTCGAATAGCCACAATAATCGATTGGTTGTCATGCCCGCCAGCCGTGTAGCCGTTGTAAAAGAGCCAATGGCTGTATAACTCAGAGCAGTTGTTTGTGGAGAAGAAATACACCGTTGATAATGCCCAATCATCTGCAATCGTTCATAAAATGTATGATTACAATTTGTAGGGAATGGGTGTATTTTTTTGTCATTTGAAATGTTTCAGGACCCGACATGATAAAGGACATCACCACATTTAGTGTGTATCTCCTCTTTCGTAAAGAAATCTGAACCTGGCGATCCGATAGGTTCGGACCCTTTATCTTCTGTAACCGATAGCCATGAACTCTTTTCGTCTTTTGCTTACAAGCTATGCAGGCCTGTTTCCTATTCTTCGTATAAAGCTTTATAAGTAACTCCCCAGAAGTCTCATCAATAGCCCACCCATCTACATTTCTGTCTTTAATCCCTAAAATGACTTTGCACTCATTCCCATCTCCTTTTCCTTTTGTGTTGCAACTGTAGGTTAACAAAAAGAGAAGGAAAGAGTAGATAAATAAACACGATAAGTAGTTGAAATAAAAGAAAAAAACAGACTATCGAGAGGGTTTCTCGAAAGCCTGGCAAGAACTATAATTGATTGTTATTCATTTTATTATTTTAATTAGCTGCAGCTTCTCTCGCAGCATCTATTACATCTTGACCAATTTTGTCGGCATATTCATCATAAACTGGTTTTAAAGCCTCTAGGAAAACTTGACGCTCCTCAGTAGTTAATTCATAAATCTCCATATTTCCGCGTTCTTTTAAAGTTTCCATTGCTTCTTTATTCAATTTCTCTGCTAAATTACGCTCGGTTTCTGTCGCTTTTTCTATAGCATCTTCAAACAATTTTTTCGTTGGCTCATTAAGGCTACTCCAAAATTCCTTATTAGTAAATACAGCATAGTCTACTCTTGTTGCACCCCAATTTGTAGTCATATAGCCTTGTACATCGCCTAATTTTTTTGTTGCGATGTTGCTAAATGTATTTATTTGAGCATCGACAGTTCCCTGCTCAAGGGCTGTATATAATTCCCCAAATGGAAGTTGTAAAGGTCCGGCACCCAGTGTCTCATAAACTGATGCTAAAACCTGCCCCCCTTGAACACGAATCTTCATACCATCAAGATCTTCAGGTGTTTTAATTGGGTGTTTATTATTTGTGATTTGTTTTGGACCGTTTGGCCACATTCTCAGACCTATTATTCCTTGGTCTTCAAGGCTACTTAAAACCTCTTGTCCCTTTTTCCCATCCCAGAAAGCGTAGGCTTCTTCGTTAGAACCAAATAAGAACGGCAACGATGGAACATTAAATGCAGGATTCATTCCAACAAATTTTGATAAGTCTGGAGCGATAAACTGTACATTATTTGCAGTTAGATTGTCTACCTCATCATTATCCCCAAACAATGAACTATTTGGGTATACTTGTACCTCAATTTTACCGTCTGATTTTTCTTCAAGAAACTCTTTAAATGCCAAAGCTCCTTGGTGTTTAGGCGTGTTTTCTGCAACAACGTGTGAGAACTTAACAGTAAGTTCTTGTATTTCTGAATTGCTTTTACCATCACTTTGCCCACCTTCACCGTCGGATGTACTGTTTGCTTCTTCTCCACATGCCGTGATGACAATTGCCAAAAGCAGAATAAGGAGACTTAAAATTCCTTTTTTCATAAAATGCATTAAAATTTCCCCCTTAAAAATATTTATTACTGAGTGAGAATCATATGATATTCTCTAAAAAACCATTGTGGTTATTTGTAACAATTTAAAAGTTAACGCTTTCAAAATGAATCGAAAGATAGGCTATTCTTTAGTTGATACATTTAACCGAATAAAAAGTTATGTGTTGCCTCCCTCCCTCTAGTGAGTATAGATTACTCTACCTTCTCACTCTTGGATTTTGGATTCAAAATTCATTTTACAAGTTTAAACATAGCAAACTAAATTTAGATTGTCAATTGCAAAAATTTAATAAAAAGTGAATTATCTATTTATTTTTCTTGTGACATAGTATACTATATAATAACACATCGTTATTGTATATTGGATACAGAAAGTAAACATTAAGATATAGTACCAGTAGAAATAACAGATTAAATAGAGGAGGAATTTCATGAAAGCGCTTAAAAAGATGGAAGTGGTTGAGGAATTTGCAGCAGGTTTTCTATTTCTTAGTGCAGTTTTAATTAGTTTATTCGAGGTGTTTATGCGTTATGTTTTACAGAGCCCACAATTTGGAATAAATGAAATTGTCGGTATCTTGATGCCATGGGCAATTTTTGTAGGTTTTGGAAGAGCGTTAAAACAAGATCATCATATTTCTGTAGATGTTGTATATGATAGATTCCCCTTTCCAATAAAAAGGGTATTAGCAGTAATTAGTAACTTGATTGGAGCCGGTTACGGGTTATTTCTTTTAATTACTGGAGTGAAAATGGTGTTGACAGCAATATCTGATGGGTTTAATACGGTAGCGTTAGGTATACCGATTTGGATAACCTATATCATTTTACCGGTAAGCATGACAATGTTTTGTGCCTACTTTATACATAAAACTTATAAGGCCATTTTAGGAGATAAACAAGAAATAATGGGTTCTTTAGATCATGCGACCTACATCTCTGAAAGTGAAAAGGAGGAGAAGATAGTATGAGTCCGGTATTAGTATTATTTGCTTCTTTTTTCTTACTCTGTATCATCCGAGTTCCAGTAGCAGTTAGTCTAGGTATATCAAGTATTATTTCACTAACTATGGTAGATTTTGAAACCTATACGGTTATTCAAAAGATGTTCAGTCAATTAACCCATGTTTCATTGATGGCTATTCCAGGATTTGTGTTTACAGGAATTATTATGGCAAAAGGTGGAATATCGCAACATTTGGTAGAAGCATTGAAGGCTTGGGTTGGTCATCTAAGAGGGGGACTAGCAGTAGTAACTATTTTGGCTTGTATGATTTTTGCTGCAATCTCTGGTTCAAGCCCGGCAACTGCTGCTGCAATTGGGAGTATTATGATTCCCGGGATGGTGAAAGCTGGATATAGTAAGCGTTATTCTATGGGACTTGTTGCTTGTGCAGGCACATTAGGAATTCTAATTCCTCCTTCAATTCCATTGATCCTTTACGGCGTTGTTGCCGAAGAATCAATTAGTGAACTGTTTTTGGCAGGAATAATACCTGGGATTATATTAGGTTTAACTCTGATTATATCAGCTGTCATATATGCAAAAATCAATGATTTTGGTGGATTACCTAAACAAAGTTGGTCCGATCGAAGAAAGAAAAGCATGAAAGCTATATGGGGCTTTATGCTTCCTGTTCTAATACTGGGAGGAATTTATGGTGGGATTGTTACTCCTACCGAAGCATCTTTTGTTGCTAGTCTTTATGCATATATTGTATCTGCGTTTATCTATCGTGAAATGAACTTCAAAAGGTTTAGAAGTATTTTGAATGAGTCAATAAATATTTCTTCAATGATTTATTTAATTATTTCTGCTGCAGTTATTTTCGGTATGTTCTTAACAATAGAGCAAATCCCTCAGCAATTAGCTGGTTGGATGGATGGAAACGTTACTAATAAGTGGGTATTCATGATTGGAGTAAACTTATTAATCTTTGTAATGGGAATGTTCCTGGAGTCAGCTGCGATTATTCTTATTACGGTGCCAATTTTCTTACCAATGCTGGTTCTATTCGGTGTCAATCCAATACACTTTGCTATAATTCTAACGATAAATTTGGAATTAGCGATGATTACACCACCGGTTGGATTGAATTTATTTGTTGTCGGTGGAATTTCAAAAGAAAAGGTTGGAGCTGTTGTAAGTGGAGTTATACCTTTTTTCTTTTTGATGGTATTGGTATTGGCTGTTATCGTGATCTTCCCTGAGTTATCATTGTTTCTTACACGATAGACTTAGGAAGTTTTAATTATAAGAAGGAGTCGGTTGGATATGGATACAAGACATACCTATTTATTTGTACCTGGTAATCAACATGATTTAATCGGTAAAGCGATTCGAAGTGAAGCAGACGCTGTGATTATTGATTTAGAAGATTCTGTGGCGTTAAGTGAAAAAAAAAATGCACGAGATTGTTTGGAAAATTATTTAGAACAAAACAAAATGGCTTCAAAGAGTATTTATATAAGAGTTAATGAAATTAAAAGCAAGTACTGGGAAAAAGATGTGGAATTGGTGGCAAAGTATCCTTCATTGGGTGTAATGTTACCAAAGACAGAATCAGCAGAAGATATTCATATTTTAAATAAAAGGTTGTCAACGGAACAAAAAGTAATTCCATTGATTGAAACTGCAAAAGGAGTAATGTTTTCTTATGAGATTGCTAATTCTTCACAAAACATAATTCGGCTAGCATTTGGTGCAGTAGACTATTCTCTTGAACTGGGAATTTCCATAACAAAAAATGAACATGAGCTTATCTATCCAAGGTCATCATTAGTTCTGGCTTCAAGGGTAGCAGGAATTGAAAGTCCAATTGACACAGTTTTTGTTAATATTGATGATAGCGAAGGATTAATGGAAGAAACTAAAATATCTATCCAACTTGGATTCTTCGCTAAGCTTTGTATTCATCCGAAGCAAGTAAGTCTAATAAATAAATTATTTCTTCCCACAGAAAATGAAATCCAATGGGCGGAACAAATAGTTGCGGCTTTTGAGGAAGCGGAGAGACAAGGAAAGGCAGCGATAAAACTAAATGGAAAAATGATTGATTATCCTGTGTATAAACAAGCCCTCTCTACCATGGTTAAAATAAAATAAAGTTAATAAAAGAATCCTGGTACTTTACAGGGTTTTTTTACTAGGGAATTTAAGATGTAGATTAAAAGACAAAATATTCACTGTGTGATTACATATAAGAAAGGCTGTAATTAATGGAGTCTAATGTTGTTATTTTAAAAAAGGATAATAAGGGATTTAATAGAATAAACCGTATTAGAAGAGTGTTATCTTTTCTACTAGGTATAAGCGGGTTTTTAATTATACTCTTTTGTTTGCCTGATGCATTTTCATATCCAGCAAAAGTAATGATAGCAACTGTATTCTTTGGAGTAACTTTGTGGGCTTTAGAACCAATTCCTTTAGGGCTTACAGCATTAATTGTTTTATTAATAATGCTTCTATTTGGTGTTGCTGATACAAGTGTAATATTTAGTGGTTTTGCATCACCAGCGATTTATCTTATTGTTGGAGGAATGATGCTCGCAAAGGCAGTAAATGAGACATCCTTAGCTAAACGAATAACTTATATGATATTAAAAAAAAGGGGAAATACTTCTAAAGGGTTGTTAGGTAGTATCTTAGCAATTATGCATATACAAGCCTTTTTTATACCTGCAACTGCCGTTAGAACTACACTAATGCTACCGATTTCCACCATGATTATTAAAACGGTGGATGCCAAGCCACGCAGTAACTTGCGGAAAATGATTTTGCTTGGGGTAGCCTATGGTGGGAATATAAGTGGTACAGCTGTTATGACGGCCGCAGTTGGAAATATTTTGACGATAGAAATACTTAATAGCTATGCCAATATAAGCATTACATATTTTCAGTGGTTTTATTACACCTTTCCCTTATGGCTCATGTTAATACCTTCTATGTGGCTTTTATTATTAAAACTATTTCCTTTACCAAAAGATGAAAGATTCTTTCCTATGATAAAAAAGGAAATGGAAGTTAAAATTAATGAATTAGGACCGGTAAACATTCGCGAACTAAAGTGCTTGGCTGTTTTAATTCTCATAGTAAGTCTTTGGATAACTGAACCATTACACGGTTTACATCCAAGTGTTCCAGCTATAATTGGAGTTGTGTTAATGACCTTACCCGGCACTGGTTGTGCTAAATGGGAGAATGTTGTAAATATAAATTATAATACAGTTTTATTAGTTAGTATTACTCTTTCAATGGGTTATACATTAATTGCTTCAGGTGCTTCTAATACAATTGGTGAATATTTAAGTACAGGCTGGATAAAAAATATACTGCAAACACCAACGTTTGCAGTAATTTTTATTGTCGTTTTAACCCAAGTATTTCACAAAATGATATCGAATGTGTCCACTGCTGTAGTGACATTGATTCCAATTGTATTAAGTATGGCTTCTAATACCAATATAGATCCACTAATTGTTGGCTTTACAGCCGGAATATCCAGTCTATTTGGTTTTGTTTTAGTAGTTGAAACTATGCCAAACCTATTAGTTCACAGTACAGGTATGATTGAACAAAAAGATTATTTAAAGCCTGGTTTTTATGCAACGATTGTGACAACTGTTCTGACTATTATAGTTGCCCTTACATGGTGGAGGGTAATTGGCTTGTTATAGGTGATCGAAGAACAAGATGAAAAGTAATGATTTATTAAGCTATTACAGGAAACTAATGAGATACCTTTTGTTAAACAGAGAAAATACCTGCACTATGTAGTAGTTATTTAAGTCATTTTTAAGATATACTTTATAGAATTACATTTTAAATTAGACAGTAAGGGTTGCTCTTTTTCTTGGTTTATTATTTAAGTTTACTACTTCAGTCTATTCTCTGGCTAAAGGAATAAATGCCATCCTCCATTGAAGCCTTCGTTTTTCTTACACTCTGACCATTCAATAAAAATCCCAATCGATTTCATCCAATTTATCTCTTGTAATTAGTTTTGACTATCCATAAGGGTTTGTGGATTTGGGTTAAAAAACCTAGCAGCCTAAGTAAAAAGATAGAAATCATGGTAATCCCATGAACAGGCAAATGAATATAAGATTTAGGACACTGCGATTGATAGTCATAATTTTCTACGGCATAAAATACATAGGTCTACCAAGTGCTGTTTTAAAATCATACGCATTCAAAAGCAGAGGAATTTGCTTCCTTTAGAGCAGGAAATCCCCTCAAGCTCATTTACTTCCGCGGATCGAGTAGTTGTGGAATCAAAAGAGTCTGCACTAGAGGAAACAGGAGATTTGCTGAATCCTATTAAAGAAGGGTTTACTTTTAAGAAAATTGTTGAACTCGGCGATAATATAAAAGGAACACGTGAAGGGTAGGCCAATATATTTTAGAAAAAGCTATTAGGAAAGGGGTAGGGAGAGAGGTTGAGTTGTGAGTAAATGAGATGTTAGAAGCCAGAAAAAGACAAGCGCAAAGGCTTGTCTTTTCTAGGCAGTAAAGAAAAGTGTTAAAAACTTTACTTCTGCATTAGTGCACCTAATGATTTCGCGAGAAGGATCTGGCGATAAGCTAAGTTTACTAAT
>NZ_JBMERP010000115.1:0-8187 GCF_049310925.1 Virgibacillus sp. DJP39
CAAAAGCTTTATGACAAAACAAACGAAGGAATCAAGGATGATGTGGATAATTTAAAGCAGGATTCCAAAATAGCAAAAGAAACAGTTAACGAAGCAAAACAGGATTCTAAAGAAGCTGTAGCAACAGCTAAAGAGACAAAACAGGATTTAAAACATGCAGGAAAAAAAGTTAAAGAGGCAAAAGAAGAATTAGTTAATGGATCAAATTCTCAAAGCTAATAGTTTACAACACTCCCCTTTCTAATAGATGACTTTTAAAAATAGCGCCTTGAAGCGCTATTTTTTTCTGTCCAGATAAATGTTTTGAAATAGTTCAGTGGAGTGTAACTGGATTTGATTAATAAAAGCGGATATGGCAATACTGCATAACACCATTTATGTACGTATTGGAGGATATAATGAAAAAAAGCGGTTTTTTATTAAAAATAGTTGTAACTGTTTGTCTGTTTGCTCTATTCACTGTCGGTATTTCAATGGCTTCATCTGTACCCAGAGTTGCAGAAGATTACAAGCAAGATTCGGTTTATAACAATATAGCAGGCACAGTAAAAAATAAAATGGATGAGCTGGTTCCTTTTAACAGTAAAGATGACCTTAGACAGTCACTTGATGAGAAACCACTCCGAATTTTATTAGTAGTTGAGGATCAACAACAAAGCAGCGAGCTTACAGATGAGTTAGCAGCAGTTTTAAAGATTGATTCAAAAGGGGAAAAGATTGAATTGGATTATATTCCCGAGTACACGGGTTTAACCCATGATAAGGCAGGGTCTATTGAAACTTTTGAAGACAGACTAAATATGAACCTGGATTATTATATTCAAGTGAAGGCGGGGATACTCGCTGATACCGTAGATGCTGTTGGTGGCATAACCATAGAGAATGATGGTGAACGGGCTGGTTCTAAGCAGCTTGATGTGGCGGGAGAAATGCATCTTAATGGGGCACAAACGATGAGCTACATTAATCCCGCAGTACAAGTTCCACGTGAGGCGGGCAATCAACTGCAACGCCAGATCCAGGTTGTAAATGCATTGATGGAAAAGCTTACGACTATTCGATCCATTGATGCAGCAGTTGATATGCTGGATTTAATGAACAAGAATGTTAACACGAATATGAGTCTTCAAGTGATGATGCAGATTTTAAAGAGTTATGCTCAGGTAGGCGAGGATTTAGAAATTATCCCTGTCAGTGGACAATAATAAATCAGTGTTCAGTCACATAGTAAGAATTTAGAGGAGTCCCTGTTACCAGAAACTATTCATAATAACTTCTGGTGACTGCCCCTTGTTTCTTTGACTTTGGAATATCAATGTACCAGCAGATGGAAAGAAGTTTTTGAATACATACAAATAATGCATTGTAGAATACTACTATAGTTGTCTAAATATATAATCTATTAACCTATAAAAACTGAAATATTAATTATTACTATATTTCCGTTAGGAGTTCTTTAAGTAAGGGGAGTCCTAATCAATTTGATGGAGGATCATATGCGTACTATAAAGAGTAATGAAGAGGAACAACTGAAAACATTAATGTGCAGTGTTTACACGAAGGCTAATGCAGGGGCGTCCCTGCAGGAAATCATGAAAGAACTTACCAGTCAGCTACCCGGAATTATCAAGCAGGAGAAAGCAGTCAAATAAACATAGCCGGTTATACTTATACACAGCAATCTAAACACAAAAAAGAGGTTAACCAGAGCCACCATCCTGGTTAGCCTTTTGTGATTTTGTGATGCTAGGAATTGTATCATTTTTCTCTGAATATGTTGTTCTTTATATCGAACTAAGATATAATTTAGCAAACAAGGGGTTATGATTAGTAGTTATATATGGGTGAGTCGGTTCTCTATGAGATTATTCTATTAAGCAAGATTTTTCTTAAAAAAAAAGGAGATTTGCCAAAGTCATGCAACTACCAGTTAAACAAAAATATTTTATACTGATGACGATTTTCGTTACGGCATATCCATTTATGGTTTTTCCATTATTTAATATTTATTATGCTTCTTTTATCAAATTACTTTATTTAAGTCTTTTTACATTTGTAATGTGGTATTTTCTTATCTTTCAGTCAGTAAAAGAAAAAAGATTTCCCGGGATTATTCAAACCAGGGGAGAAAGGTTGGCGGCACTGTTTTTGTTCATCATTTGTCTTTCTACTCTGTTTTCAACAGATCCGCTAGTTTCTTCTTTCGGGGGAGAATACAAGTTTCAAGGGTTACTTGCCTGGTTTAGCTATATATCTCTTTTTCTTTTTACATATAACTTAGTCCCGATCAATAAGCAGTTCAACATCATCAGAATGGTAGTTTTCGCCTCTTTCTTTGTTGGGGTGTATGGCATTTTACAGCATTATTATCTTGCAGTTATGACAGGTGAGCAAGTGGAAAGTAGCTTTGTAAGAAGTTGGTCAACATTTGATAATCCAAACTACTTTGGGACGTATCTTGTAATCCTGATGATTCTTGCAATGACCCTATTTCTTTCAGCGAAAAAACTGGGTGAGAGTTTTATTTACTGGGTTATTGTTTCCACTCTTTTTTTGGCAATTTTATTTACAGCAACGCGTGGTGCCTGGATTGGCGAGTTTAGTGGGATGATCATCCTGACTGTTTTACTTGTATGGAAGAGAAGGGACATATGGAGGAAATGGACTTTTTTAGTTCTCAGCTTATTTTTCTTGCTATTTATTGTGGATTTGACGGAAAACAATTTTTTTACAAGTAGAGTAATTAGCATTGGTAATGATGCAGAATCTGTTATTTTAAACGAAGGGGAAAATGGTGATGCTGGAGCAGGACGATGGCGGATTTGGAAAACATCCATACCCTTTGTAAAAGAGCACTTTTTAATTGGATCTGGTCCAAGTACTTTTTCTATTGAATTTCCATCCAGGATAAATGAAGAGGGAGAGTATGTCAGCTCAAAAAAATTTGACAACTCACATAATGAATACCTTGAAACTGCGATCACCATGGGTATCCCTGCATTACTTGTATACATAGCTCTAATGGTTACCGTTCTAAAAAGTGGTTTGGTAGCCGCAAAGCACTTTGAAGGGGATCAGGAAATAGTTGCATATGGCTTAATAGCAGCAATATGTGGTTATCTAGTACAAACCTTTTTCAATATAAGTGTAGTAACAGTAGCCCCATTCTTTTGGGTTGTATTAGGAATGAGTTACGCTGTTTCAATGCGTGTAAGAAATAAAACAGAGTGAGTAGAATTTGTTATCGGTTACCTTATTAACAAATTTTACCAATTATAAAGGCAATGGCGGAGTCAAGCAACCATTGCCTTGAAATGTAGACCTTTTATATTTCCTTCTCCCAGTATTCCGCTTCTTCTTCTTTCATCTGCTTTTCTGTTTCCTGTGGATAAGCGGTGCGGAATTTATGAGAGTCTTTAGGAATGACTTCAACCATCTTGTCAATCATGTTTTGCGGGTCAAATTGACCATCGACTCCTTTATCTTTTTCCTCTATATCTTCTGCCGGTGTAAAGTGGATTCCATCGTTGTACCATTTCCATTTTGCCTCAACTGCACGGTCGTTAAATCCTGTCGCGAATGGACCTGGGTTAATCATGGCCACTTTTACGCCGAATTGCTTAAGTTCTTTTTCCATCGTTTTGGCAATTGCCTCAACAGCATGTTTGGATGCAGCATAAAGGCCACTGTATGGAGATGCCATAATGCCCGCCATTGATGACATGAAAATAATTTTCCCATCTCTTTTTTTCACTAGCTTATCTGCTGCAATTTGAGCAGTTTCAAGCGTACTAAAAACGTTTACTTCAAAAATTTCACGGAAAATAGACATCGGGACTTCTCCAAGTGGTCCACCTTCATTTATAGCAGCGTTTGCTACAAAAATATCAAAGTCATACCGTAGCATGCGTACTCTGTCTTCCGGTTTTTTAATGTCCATCTTGAATACTTCTAGTTCAACACCTGCAGCATCAGCTTCCTCGCGTAAAGATGTTACCTGTGCATGTATTTCAACCGGAGCAATTACCCGGTGGCCTTCCTTCGCTAATCCTATTGCTGTTCCTTTTCCAAGACCGGTTGCTGCTCCGGTAATTAAGATTGTTTTTGCCAATTCTTACACATCCTTTTAACTATGGTTTTCTCTAATGTATTCCCACCAGTTAGTGGAGATAAACAAACATTTAATACGTAAAAGATTCAAATTTGATGTTTAAAAAAGTGTTTATCGAGGAATTTATTTGTAAAGCATAATTAACAAGAAAGAGGGGATATTTTATGAAGCAAAAAAGTTTATTAATTGTATTGGCTGGTGTTTTAACACTTCTTCTAGCGGCTTGCAGTGGACAAGAAGATGCTGCAGAAAACAATACACAATCAAATGCAGAAAAGGATAACTCCTCTGACACCACAGAGGTAGAAAAAGTGGCTAAGGATAAAGTGGTAGCTACTGTTAATGGCGAGGAAATTAAAGGCAGTAAATATAATGATATGTATAGCCAGACTCTAATGACGTTTAAGCAAGGTGGACAGGATGCAACCAATGCCGAATTGGTGCAGAAACAGACGTTAAACAGATTAATTGAAAAAGAATTAATTCTTCAGGAAGCTGAACAAATTGGTATTGAGGTTTCCAGTTCAGAGATCAGTGAACAACTAGAGCAGATTAAATCGCAGTTTGAAAGCACTGAGCAATACCAGAAACAGCTTACAGAGCTCGAAATGACAGAGGAATCACTGAAAAATCAGCTTGCTTTTGAGATTAAGTTAAATAAATATATCGAACAGGAAGTTCCTGAAGTAGAAGTAACTGACAAGGAAATCCAAACTTACTATGAACAATTAGCAAGTCAGCAAGGTGAGAAAGCTCCAGCTTTAGAAGAAGTGAAACAACAAATTAAACAAACGGTAGTGAAACAGAAAAGACAAGCTAAACTTACTTCCGCTATCGAAATTTTAAAAGAAGAAAGTGAAGTTGAAACACTACTTTAATAGGAACGATGAAAAATGAGTGGATCTAATGAAATCCACTTATTTTTTTGTTAAGTCGGATAGGATATTCTCATAGCTAAATAAATACGTAAATGATACTATGTAGCATGGAATGATTGTAAAGAGATTCCATTATTTAAAGAAGGAGCTTTTTTAATGCCTAAAGTAATTAAAGCAAAACCAATACCAGCTTTAGCAGGTTGGCTTTTATGTGAGTTCGACAATCAGGAGAAACTTTTTGTTGATATTCGTCCATCTATAACAGGAACGCTTGAAATATTAGATGACCCGGAGATTTTTAAGCAGGTTTATGTAGATCATGATGCAGGAACTGTTGCCTGGCCGGGTGATCTTCATATAGACTCGGACACGCTTTATAAAGAAGGGATCCAAATTGAGGATATAAAAAATTTGGTTGAGAGTGCTAAGAATGAAGGAAATGGGTAATTGTTCTGACAAGCATAATTACTAGGTTAATTTTTTGTGCAAAATTAACCTAGTAACTAACCCTTGAAAAACAGTTAATTTTACATAATGTATATCTTCATATAATAAAAATCATAAAATTATGGACAAAAGGTCTATTTCATTCTGGTGGTCTACTGTGTATGCTGATAGTAATAAACATATACGGAGGGATTTTTATGTTAGATTCGCGCTTATTTACACGCCTAGATGAATTGTTTCCTGAATTGATCGAGTTTCGCAGAGATTTGCACATGAATCCGGAACTATCTTTTAAAGAAGTAAATACACCGAAAAAAGTTCAATCATTTTTGGAAGGTTTGGGTATAGAAGTCAAATCGAATGTAGGCGGAAGTGGTGTAGTAGGTTATCTTAAAGGTGGGAAGCCGGGTAAAACGATTGCGCTTCGTGCTGATTTTGACGCTTTACCTATTCAGGATGAAAAAGAAGTCGAATATAAGTCGCAAGTTCCAGGAGTCATGCACGCCTGTGGCCACGATCTTCATACAGCATCTCTATTAGGTGTAGCAAAAATTCTAAGCGAGGTAAAGGACGAGCTTAATGGAAACGTCGTTTTCATTCATCAGTTTGCTGAAGAACAGATTCCTGGTGGAGCAAAATCAATGATTGAAGATGGTTGCTTAGATAGTGTTGATATCATTTATGGTGCACACGTATGGACACCACTATCCGTGGGTACGGTTGGTATTGTAGAAGGAAATACTATGGCTGCAGGGGATAGTTTTGAAATTGAAATATCAGGAAAAGGTGGACATGGAGCACAACCGCATTTAACAGTTGATGCTGTTACAGTTGGTGTGCAATTGGTTAGCAGCTTGCAGCAGATTGTAAGTCGAAAAGTTGACCCCTTAAATCCTGCAGTAGTTACTGTGGGAACATTTAATTCAGGGCAAGCTTTCAACATTATTGCTGATAAAGCGAAAATAACGGGTACTGTCCGAACGTTTGATGAAAATACGCGTGATTTAATAGAAGAATCTATCAAAAAGATTGCTGCAACTACATGTGAAGGTTCAGGGGCAAGAGCAAGGGTAGATTATACAAGAGGTTATCCAGCAGTTTGGAATCATCCAGGACCGATTAAAAAAGCAGAATACCTTGCTCAAACACTAGTTGGTGAGGAAAATGTGATAAAAGTGAAGCCGTCAATGGGGATGGAAGACTTTGCTTACTATTTAAAAGAAATTCCAGGCGCATTTCTTTTCGTCGGTGGCAGAAATGAAGAGATCCAGGCAACCTATCCGCACCACCATCCAAAATTTGATGTAGATGAACGTGCTATCCTGCATATTGGAAAACTATTCACTTCAATTGTTTTGGACTTTTTGTCTAATAAATAGATTGTTTTACTGAAAAGATGAAGCTGACTTATCAGATAGGCTATTAGAGAAATTTTCTAATAGCCTTTTTATGGTGTTATAAAAAATTATTATCAACTTGAAAATAGGTTTAGTAAGAACTCAAAGAAATAAATTCCGCATCATGTTTAACAAAACGTTAAATGATGTAAGTAGTTTTTTTACAAATAGTAAGATGAAACGAACAATTTATAATATTATAATATAAAGAAGAATCAGAAAAATTATAGGATACAGGAACAGTCGAAACTATTTTTATTATCGTTTAAAGAAATTGTTTAAGGGGGGAGCAAAGAACAGCAATCTACTCTTAATCAAGGGAGGGTGAGAAATGGATGCTACTATCATATTTATTAATGGAAAAGTGATTACTGTGGATGAGAATTTTACTATCGTTGAATCACTAGCTGTTAGTGGGAAATATATTGTTGGTCTTGGAAGTTCTGTGGATACACTATCGAAATATAAAGGTAATGAGACTGTGATAATAGACTTAGAGGGTAGAAGTTTATTACCTGGGTTCATTGATGCTCATGCTCATTTAGAGCTTTATGGAACAAATAAAATGGGTGTTAATTGTAAAGAAGTAGATAGTATAGAAGAAATTAAAAAAACTATGAAGGATGTCGCGGAAACTACGCCAGAGGGTGAATGGATTCGGGGATGGGGTTACAATCAAAAAAGTTTACTAGAAGAAAGACATCCAAGCCGAGTGGATCTAGATGAGATTTCCACAACTCATCCGATTATTATAACGCGTACATGTAACCATATATCTGTGGTAAATAGTAAAGCACTTGAATTAGCCGGAATAAGTGAGAAAACATCTGATCCGAATGGAGGTAAAATTGGAAAAGAAAACGGAATACCTAATGGCGTTTTATATGAAGCAGCTCATATGAAAATGTTCTTTGAAGCACTTCACCCCGAACCACAAATGCTCGATGCGTTACAAATTGCTTCGGAAGATTATATTAAAAAAGGTATTACTAGTGTCCATGATGCAGGAGGCTTTACCAACCATCACTTTAGACATTTGTCTCAAGCTGTACAGGAAGGAAAAGTTAAACTACGAGTTAACACGATGATTGGTTCATTGTATGATTCACCGGGTGTCATGAATAAAGCCCTTGATGCAGGAATGGTGTCTGGTACAGGTGATGAAAATTTCCGAATTGGTCCTGCCAAAGTATTTATCGATGGAAGCAGTAGTGGTCCAACAGCAAAAACAAGAGAAGTCTATACGAGTAACCCAAATGATTCAGGTATTTTACATTTGACTCAAGAAGAGCTAAACCAAAAATTAGGAAAAGCTCATCAATATGGATGGCAGATAACAGCTCATGCAATTGGG
>NZ_JBMERP010000116.1:0-8186 GCF_049310925.1 Virgibacillus sp. DJP39
CCATTGGCTTTCAGACGAACGGGTAGCTAATAATAGAATTAACAGAGCACATAAGACAGTTTCGGAAACAATTGAGAGGGTGGCTAGAGGTGTAAGCCAATATGGTAGTAAAGAATTTTGTTACTGGGGAATTGAACTAAAAGCTAACGGTGAACTAATTGGAGAAATAGATTTATATAATTTTGACAGTGCCACTGAAAACTGTGAGGTAAGTTATTCACTTGGATACAAATGGTGGAATCAGGGATATGGCACTGAAGCGTTAAGAGCGGTTGTGGAATTTGGCTTTAGACACATGAATATTCACAAAATATCTGCAGCACACAACATCGACAATCCCGCTTCCGGAAAAATAATGAGTAAAGTTGGGATGGAAAAGGAAGGAAAGATTAGACATATGATTCGCAATGCTAAGAGTCAATACAAAGACTGTGCTGTTTATGGAATTCTCCAAGAAGATTATCAAAACAACGTTGCCTATATTCTTAAGTTAGATGGCAAAAAATATCGTAATTAAACTGACAGGTTCATGAACTAAACAAGCAGTGGTTCAAAAGCTCATATTTACGGGTGGAGGAGAAAATGATGAAAGATATTAAGTATCGGGAAGTATGGGATTTAGATACATTATTTCCAGGTGGAAGTGAATCGGATCAATTACATAAACACATAGAAGAATTAGTAGGTAAAGTTAACGAATTTAAAAGTAAAGCAGCATGTTTTCAAACTCCGCAAGATGTTGATGATTCAATAAAGGTTGCAGAATTAATTGAATATATCAGTGTCATTAGAACTCATCTATCCGAAGCCAATTCCTTTATCACTTGTTTGCTAGCTCAAAACCCAAAGGATCAGAGAGCTGCCTCACTCCAGGGTAAAGCAGGATCAATTAGCTCTAGTTTTGAATCAGTTGTACATAAAACACAAAAGATCCTTATAAATATAGAAAAAGATTTGTGGGAAGCATTGTTAGATACTGATGAATTAAGAAATTATAAATTCATATTAAATGAGTGGCGAGAAAAAGGTCGATTGCAATTACCTGAGAATGAAGAGAATTTAGTGTCTGATCTAATGGTTGATGGTTATCATGCTTGGGGTCAATTTTATAATGCACTAGTTAGTGATATAAAAGTTTATGTTCCAATCAACGGTAAAGTAAATGAATTGTCAGTAGGGCAGGCAATAAACTTAAGATCGCACTCTAATGAAGAGGTACGTAAAGAATCGCACAAGGCATTAGAAGATGTTTGGACACAGAAAGAGGAATTGTTCGCCAAGATTCTTAATCATGTAGCTGGATTCCGATTACAAGTTTATAAAAATAAAGGGATTGAAAATGTCCTGAAAGAGCCGTTATTGGATAACCACATGAAAGAAGAAACCTTGAATGCAATGTGGAGAGCAGTTGATAAGTACAAGCAACCTTTTATAAATTATCTAAATAAAAAGGCTGAAATGCTTGGTGAAACAAAACTCAACTCTTATAATTTTTGGGCACCTATTACAGAGAGCAAACAACAAATGAATTACAAAGAGGCTGTTGATTTTGTAACTGAGCACATTGGTCGATTTGGACCAGAAATAGAACAGTTCACTACACAAGCTTTTGAAAAGGGATGGATAGAATCAGAAAACCGTCCAAATAAATCAGCGGTTGCATTTTGTGCAGGGTTCCCTCTTACAGGAGAATCAAGAGTATTTATGACATATGGAGGCACTATTAAGGATGTGTTAACTCTAGCGCATGAACTAGGACATGCTTTCCACAATCATGCAATGAAATCTGTTGAAGGGTTAAATAAACAATATCCTTTGAGTATAGCCGAAACAGCTTCGACATTTTCAGAAATGTTGATGTTAGATGCAGCGATAGAAAAGGCAAGATCAAATGAAGAGCGTTTGTTTTTATTAGATGAAAAGTTAAAACGCAGTGTGATGAACTTCATGAATATTCATTCCAGGTTTTTATTTGAAAAGAATTTTTACCAAGAAAGAAAAGAAGGGAATATTTCTTCATCACGATTAAATGAACTAATGCGAGAAGCAATAAATGAAGGATATAAGGGTTCTATTGCTACTATCCCAATACATTCTTGGATTTGGACACCTCACTACTATATTACCAAGTCACCATTTTACAACTTCCCATATACATTCGGGTACTTATTTTCCCTTAGTATATATGCAAAGGCTAAAGAAGAAGGAAAAGAATTTGAACCGGAATACCTGGCTTTACTTCGTGATTCAGGAAGCATGACAGTGGAAGATTTAGTGATGAAACATTTAGGAGATGATATTAGATCCGAGGCATTTTGGGAAAAAGGGCTTAAATTGTGCATTAAAGATGCAGAAGAATTCATATACCTATCTGAACAATGTGGTGAAGAGTAGAGTTTTTAATTTATTAAAAGGATGATTATAAGTATCAAACAGTATGGGGGATTTTGATGGAGGAAAATATAGAAATCATTCAGTTTAACGACAACGACTGTGACTTAGAGTATATTGCAGAACTATATTGTATGACATTTATAGAAAAAAACTTTTCTATTGAAAATAAAGATAATGCTGTGAAAAATATAAGGAAACATATAAGCTATGATGGATTCAAAGGTATGAAAGCAAAAGATAAAGCAGGCAATCTTATTGGCTTTGCTTATGGTTACACAAGTTTACCAACACAGTTTTATCGAGAAAAGATTTCTGCATAGTTATCAGAGGCTGAAGTCAATACTTGGCTATGTAATTGTTTCGAGTTTGTCGAAATGGCTATAAATCCTACTTATAAACGTCTAGGAATTGCAAGCAAGTTACACGATACTCTTATAGATCAAATCAAACATAATAACTCTCTCTTAACAACCGGAGTTGAAAATAGACCCGCCATTAACTTTTATAATAATAAAGGATGGGAACTGATTAAAAGTGATGCTCCTGTTATATCTGATGAAAGTTTACAAGTTATAATGGGGAAAGTAATAAATTGATAATAGAAGGGTGGTAGTTTGAGTAGCCCTTAATTGAACTTGAAAACTTATTTTTAGTATTAGGAGCTAATATAACTAATTTTGAAAACTACCGAGTTAATACTTCTAAATTAAATAATACATATGAAATATACAAAAAACTTCTGCAAGACAAGGGGACATTTATGTTTAAAAACCGTGCTTACATTTTTTATCTACTAGGATCTGTAATCTCAGCAATAGGTAATGGAATGCAATTTATCGCAATAACTTGGCTAATTCTTGAGCTGACCCAATCGCCAACACAAGTTGGGATTACCCTTGCAATAAGTTTTATCCCGCTAATGTGTTTAGCGTCGTTTGGTGGATTAATAGCTGATCAATATGATAGAAGATATCTAATGATTCTTTCCAATGTCTTTCGTTTTTTAGCAATTTGTATTGTACCTCTAGTTTACTGGTTTAGTGAATTAAACATTTTTGTAATATATATTATGCAATTATTTAATGCAATAGGAACTTCTTTTTTTATTCCAGCAAATGCCGGGTTTGTTAGAGAAATAGTTGATGATAAAAATATGTATCGAGCTAATGCTTTAACCCAGGTATGGATTCAGGTAGGAAAACTCTCTGGGGCTGGTTTAGGTGGCGTATTTGTTGCATTGTTTGGATCTATAAACGTTGTGCTAATAAACGCTTTAACATTTTTAGTAGCTGCATTTTTTATTTTTTATTGTAGAAGAGGCTATACTCCTCCACGGGTTGGAAATTTTAAACAACGAAAGTTTTGGGGAGACCTGAATGCGGGTTTCACCCTTCTGATCAAACAAAAGAGTTTACTGTTTTATGTTTTTTTGTCACTTCTTCCAGCTGTGTTCGTTCATATCTATAACCTAGCTGTCGGTGTCTTTGTAAAACAGGAATTAAACGAAGGTGCTAACGCATTAGGGTTTATTGATGGAGGGTACGCCCTTGGAGCTATGGTTTTAGGTTTCCTGATTAGTAGACGATCAGATTGGTTGAAAAGTAAACAACTAATTCCATTAGTAATTCTCGTAATGGCTGTGCCCTTTATTTTGTTCGGATTCAGTCAAACTGTCCCATTTGCTACAATTAGTGTTTTTTTAATGGGGGCAGCTTTTCAGATTGGTTTTACGATGTTTAATACGCTTATTCAAATTACTCCGCCAAAAGCATTTGTCGGCCGGGTAACTGGTTTTGCTAAATCAGTGCAGAGTCTCTGTGCTTTTGTATCTCTATTATTTTTAGGTGCGTGGCTAGAAACCCATTCTGTACGAGTACTTTTGGTAAGTATCTTTGTATTGTTAATCTTTACTAGTTTATTAATTTATATCACTTTTATGTTTTCAAAAAAACAGTACAAAACGAATGAAGTTCTTGAAAAAGCTAATGAGACTTAAATTAAGTATTATTGAAGGAAATAGTAAATCTTGCGACACTTTTTCTAAACCACAAACGATAGTAATAGTAACCCTTCTCTTCTTATATATACATTCGAATTCCCACAAGAATTGGTGTCACTCAATTTTCATACCTACAGAGCAGTAAATGCAGTAGGGATAAATTTTTATTGTAAAACGATAAATCATATGGTAGTATTAACACATCAAATTAAACGAGGTGCTTTTCATGAAACGAGGATCAACCCTCTTTTTAAAAACAGTTATTATTCTTATGGGACTCCTAGTTCTCGCTGTATGCGTATATGGGTTGTCCAGGTTTGACCCAAACTCCCCGTATTGGCAGCTTCCTGAGCTTGCTAATTTGCAATATCCCTTATTAATAGGAATGTACGCAGCAATGATACCGTTTTTCGTTGCTTTGTATCAGACTTTCAAACTTTTAAACTTAATTGACAGGAACGAAGCTTTCTCTGAACTATCTGTAAAGGCTTTAAAGAATATAAAATACTGTGCAATTACAATTATTATTTTGTATATTATAGAGATGCCATTCTTATATCTACTTACAAAGGCAGATGACGCACCAGGAATATTAATCGGAATGATCATTATTTTTGCTTCACTGGTGATTGCAGTCTTTGCTGCTGTTCTACAAAAGCTATTAAAAAATGCCATCGATATAAAATCTGAAAATGATTTAACGGTCTGAGGTGAAAAACAATGGCAATTATAATTAATATTGATGTGATGCTGGCTAAAAGGAAAATGAGTGTGACAGAACTTACGGAGAGGGTTGGCATAACAATGGCTAACCTTTCTATATTGAAAATGGAAAGGCAAAAGCAGTTCGATTTACAACTTTAGAGGCTATTTGTAAGGCTTTGGACTGTCAACCTGGGGATATCCTGGAATACAAAAGAGACGAAGATGCGTCAGAATAACTAAGAACGGATTTCTTTAATACATAATGTTGGTCATACGGTCTGCTCGACGAATATTTAGGTGTTTTATTGCTTGTCCCTAGTGTATTTGCACACTAGGGACAAGCTTTCCTTCTATTAGAACATCCGCCATTCATGCAATGAAAATTCACTCAGATGTCCTTATGAAATGAAAAGTAAAACTGGAAAGGGCAATTGAAAGTATAATTATTATCGGTGTATTTTAACATAAAGATTGCCATGATTTCGTTTACTGCTACACTTGTAAAACATGTAGCCACAACTTACGCTAAACTAGGAGGTTAGTAGACGAATGGATGTTACATACGAATTGAATTATACTTAGAGGAAAGATGTGGAAGGGAGTAGATTTAAAATGGGAAAGGTGACACCATTCTTAATGTTTCAAGATGGCAAGGCAGAAGAAGCGATGAATTACTACACATCACTTATTGAGGATTCTCAAATCACCAGAATTACTCGATACGGAGCTAATGAACCTGGGGAAGAAGGAACTGTAATGCAAGCTGTTTTTACCTTAAAAGGACAAGAATTTATGTGCATTGACAGTAATATAAACCATCAGTTTTCCTTTACGCCTTCGTTCTCCATATATGTGACTTGTGATACGGAAGAAGAACTTGACAATCTATATCAGAAACTCAATGAAGGTGGGCAAGCACTTATGCCTTTAGATGATTATGGCACTGCTTCAATCAGATGAGAGTGCATTTCCTCTTTTAATTCTTTTGCTTCTTTGCCACTAACATTGGCATATATCGAATCAACAAACTCATCAATTTGTTTCATTATTTTTTTCCCCCTTTAAAAATGAATCAATAATTTTTTTTACAAATTGCCATTCTTTTCGTTTTTCCTTAAATCCATCCATACCTAAATCAGTAAGTTTATAATATTTTCTTCTTCCTCCTGGTCCTTGTTCATCACCCCAGTAAGATTCAATCCATTTATTTTTTTCTAATCGTTTCAAAGACAAATAAAGCGTGCCTTCCTTTAATTCAAATTGTTCTTTGCTTTTTTGACGAACTAATTTGGCTAACTCATAGCCATACATATCCCTTGTATCTAATAGCGACAGAATCAATGTATCAATATGACCTTTTAAAACCTCTTTGTTAATTTCCATCATTTTTCACCTCCGAATTCACCATGTATTATATTACTATATAATACAAGGTATTCCTTCAAAAAAATATATAAAATAAAAACTGCCATTATGACAGCCTTTCATTCTTCAACTATCCTGCTTCTTTAGTACAATAAGAAAAAGACATTTCGTCTCAAATCCTTCTTCAACAATTGCACCCTTTAGAATTACTTGTGGAATTCTTAATACCGAGGGCAGATATATATCATTTTTTTCTAAACCAAAAAAATGTAAAACCGAAAAAAACAAAACCAATAATAATAGAAAAGGCAAAATGACTAATAAATGAGTAAATATCTACAAAAATAATTTGTAACGGTTCATAATCAAATATTTGTGCAAACAAAAATAACACAATCAATATTATAAAAACATTTCTCATTGGTGTTAAACACCCCTATATATCATTTATTCGTTTGTAAAACATAAGCAACCCTTTAGTTCAATAACTTCAACTTTGTTTTCCGTTAAAAGACCGAACTAACAAAATTCCCGATAATGCTGTAAGAAGAATTTGAGTTTCCGCTAATAAAAACATTTCTATAAAAAACGGAATGTCGATACTAAACCACTTGACCCAATACATCCTAGGAATAAAGCTTATGATTGCCAACAAGACCGAGGGAACTACAAGCCAATTTACTTTGAAGTTACCTTTAAGAATTATATTCTTTAACCCTTTCCACTCAATTAAGATACCAAACAAAAACGACCATAAACTCATTTTCAAGAGTGGGATTTGTGGGTTTGCCGCTCTCTCCATTGCCAATCTTGCTTCCTCGATGGTAGAAGTCATTAAATACAGTAATACCGTCATACCAATGACAATAACGCTATAAAATCCAACTTTCTTTTTGATAATACCACTCCTTTTTATAATGTGATTATTATTGTTTCAAGCTTTACTTTAACTACAATATTCCTTGTTCCACTAACCTGCTACGTTAGCACAATATCTCCCATATTTATTTTAACATAAAATTCTATTTATTTTCTCCGAAAAAATAGGACCTTTGATTAAGGTCCGCTCGGCATCTTCGATTCTTGCACGCGTTAATAAAACAAATTATTGTTCTTGTTGCCCTTTATTCTTTTTTATAGTTATTAGTTTTGACATGACAAAGTGAACTACTGCAATAGTGAGTAAAAAGTCTCTATACGCCTCACTTGTCCCACCCAAGAACCCAGCAACAGTAGAGAAAAACCCAAACGAAATTACAAGCAAAGCAAGAACATAATACTCAATTTTTAGATCCATTTTATATCCCCCTTTATTAAACATTACTGCACCCTTTAGTGAAAAGCTTTAGTCTTTGTTTCTTTCTAAACTATCTAATTGTGCGACTATAAATACAAGTAATAAGACAATCATCCCCATCATAGCTGCTATACCTGCAACATAACCAGTAAATACTTCATTACCTTCAAAAAGGCTAACTATACCAATACCGCCTGCTCCTCCAATCAGTAACAGAAACAATATCACTACAAATTTCCACAAAATAAATCCCCCTAAATTATTTTTCTTTATTCAACTTTACTGCGATACTTCTTGAAGTATCGCACCCGTTTGTTGAATAATAATTACTGTTCTATTAGCTTTTTGCTTTTGGGAAGTTTCATTAAAAGAAAACTAACTAAATAAGTAACACAAGTAAGTCCAAATAAAACGAAAATCCCAGGT
>NZ_JBMERP010000117.1:0-8129 GCF_049310925.1 Virgibacillus sp. DJP39
TATATGAAGAAGCTACTTTTTTATAAAGTTGAAATGCAGATATTCTCCACAAAAGAATGTCTTTTTTTTAACTTTATATACAATAATTATTGTATATTACATTCTATTTATATAGAATAAAGAATAAGGAGGCGATTATATGGAGTTATTTTCCACAGGTGTTAAACGAGAGAGAGAAAAATATACTGTTGAGGTAAAAAGCTCTCTTTTATGGGAGTCGGCCTTAGGTATTGCAGCTATTACGAATGAATCGTTGATCGATACGCTGGATCTTTCTGAAAAGGAAAGAGAGCTGGTCGACCAATCTTTATCGAAGGACATGAAAGAGCAACTTAAATATGTTCAAAAACACAATACCTGGAAGACTCTTCTTCAGATTTTACATCAAAAAGATTTTGCGGATTTAGTTTCTTTCAACAAATATGTAAGAAGCTTATCTTCAAAGGAATTAAAAAGCATTGCAATTCCCTATCTGGGTAAGGGAGCAGATGTATTAAAAGATAATTTAATAAATGGATCAGAAGAAGCACTTAAGGAATTACAGCATATGACACGAAATCATCCTTTCCTTCCCACATACCTTGAATTTATCAGTGAAGTGTCCATTGAGGAATTGAAAAATCACTTATATGAAGTTATGACTGGGTGGTATAAGGCAATAATTGAGCCTGATAAAGAGAAATTGGAGTCTATCCTATTAACGGATAAAGCTTCGAAAGATAGGATGCTTAAAAGTTTTGAACCAGATCAGTTTGTAGAATGGGCAACGGATGGTGTTAAGTATCCCCCTGAGCCGAGTGTACATAAGGTCTTACTTATACCCCATTATATTTATCGTCCATGGAATGTCGAAGCTGACCTGGAAGGTGTGAAAGTTTTTTATTATGCTGTAGCCAATGAGAGCATTTCTGGTGATAGTAAATTTGTTCCTAATAAACTATTAGTGCAACGGTATAAAGCTTTAGGAGATGAGACACGACTAAAGATCTTGAAAATGATCAAAGTGAAAAATATGTCCCTTCAGGAGTTAACATTTGACTTGGAGCTGGGTAAAACAACTGTGCATCACCATTTGAAAATCTTAAAGTCTGCTAGGTTAGTTTCTCAGAACGTAAATAAATATACCGTTGATGATAGAGCGGTAGAGAATTTACCAATGGAACTCAAACTTTACTTGGAAAGTGAATAATGAAAGGGGTAGAGAAACTTAATGGGAAGTCCAGATGTACATCCTGAATCAAAGGAGAAAGTGCATGAGTTTAAAAAGAATTACCCCTTATTCAGGTTTATTGGTGGGAACTTAATTTCCTTTTTTGGAGATCAAATATACATGATTGCTCTGCCTCTAATTGTGTTGGCTATTACCGGTTCGCCACTAAGTATGGGAATAGTTGCAGCCCTAGAGAGACTACCAATATTAATTCAGCCGTTTACTGGTGTGTTGGCAGACAACTTTAATCGTAAAAAGATTTTAATGGTGTGTGACTTAGGTAGATTCTTAACACTAGGTACTTTAGGTGCACTATACATAATGAATAACCTGCTTATATGGAAAATTTACGCAGCTGCTTTTATACTTGGTATCCTAACTCAGGTATATAATACATCCCAATTTGCATCTGTCACCAGGTTAGTACAAAAAAAGGATTTGCAATTGGTAAACTCGATTAATACTGGGATATTTCAAACTGCTGTTTTTATTGCCCCTGGGTTAGGCGGAATTCTTATTAGTATTTTTAATCCTGGAATAGGTTTGATTATAAACAGTCTGTCTTTCTTTGTGGGATTTTTGGTTATTCGCAGTATTAATGTAGAAAGTAACTCCCAAAAAGCGAAAATGAGCAGCACAAAAGCATTGGCTGATATTAAAGAAGGATTTACTTTTGTCATTCAACAGAAGCCGATACTTTATACAAATTCAGCTATGCTGTTCTCAGTGTTTGGAACAACCCTTTTTCTAACGATGCTAGTCATTCACCTAAAATCTACAGTAGGCTTAGACGCAGTTCGGATAGGATATTTGATTTCTATTGGTGGTGCAGCGGCAATAGCTGGTGCATTACTAACAAATGTGCTTAAAAGATATTATTCTTACAGAAGTATTTTATTTATTGCTGGTGTTATGGGAGGAGGATCGATTATAGCTTTTGGTTTACATGATTCCTTCATTTGGTTAGTTTTTATGAATGCATTAGGAACAATCTGCGCCGCTATTATGAGTCCTTGTATTGTTACCATCAGACAAAAGATCAGTCCAGATTATTTATTAGGACGCGTACAAGCAACCAGTCGCTTTATGACTTGGATATCAATGCCCATTGCTGCTTTAGTTGCTGGGATTATAGGTGAGAATTATGGTACCACCCCAACCTTATTGGTAGGAGGAACGATAGCTGTACTCGGGTCTTTTCTTTATTTACACCCTTCTCTAATAGATGCTTAGAATGTACTTTTAAAGAATTACATAAAAACAAACTACGTAATACTATTGATAAAAACGTATAAATTTATTAGCAGAATCCAAGAATGATAACATTGGATTCTGCCTTTTTAGTAGTAGTGCAGGCAAGATGAAGTATCGTCAGGTATCTTTTATTTTCTCACACTTTGTTTTATAATCTCCCTAAGAACAGCATAAGACTGATTAATTATAGGAAAGGAATGTAATACGATGGCAAAATATAAGAAGTCTGATTGGACAGAGGCTAAAAAGCGTTGCCGACTCAACCAGGCTGATGTACAAATGGCGAAGGAGCTTGGCATGACACCGAAAAGCTTAACGAAAAATATTCCATCACCTAATCAGAAATGGAAAGATCCTGTTAAGATTTGGATTCGTGACTTATATGAAAATAAGTTTGGGAAGGTACTTAAGAATGAAAGCTGCTGATACAATACCTGAAGAAGAGATTCGGGTGATATTGAGAACTGCAGATGAAATTATTGCACAGGGTGGACGGACACTTCTTGCAAAAATTTTAAAAGGCTCACGCGAGAAAAAAATAATTGAATTACATTTAAACCAATGCGCGGGATATGGCTATTTCAATTCCCTATCCATCAAGGAAATTACAGCTAAAATTGATTGGCTGATAGACTATGATTTTCTGGATATTGAGTATTCTGGAAAGCTACCGATGATAGTTTTTACCGATAGAGGATGGATGATTGAACGTGATCAGATGACTAAAGAACTATTAGTTGAATGGAATCAATGGTTGGAACAAGAGAAGCAAACTCCAGATATGAGTTATCTCAAAGATCGTAATCGAGGTATGATCATGTTATTTCTTGAGAAGATAAGGGAAACTAGAAATCCACTGTATATTTCTTATTTAGAGGCATGGGAAAAGGGTGATTATAAGAAAGTCCGAGTTGAGATTCGGAAAACAATCGAGGCGTTGCGATTAAGCGATGAACTCGATATTCATTCTGTACGGGTAAGGAATGAGGCAATCAACGAAGCGTTAGTAGGTTCTGCTCCTCAAGATCTTTTATTAAAATGCTGGGTATGTGGTGAACGTTTTCCTTTCACGACTGGTGAACAACAGTTTTATAAACAAAAGGGATTCGTCCATCCCAAAAGATGTAAAGAATGCAGAGAAGCAGAATTTTGTTAAAAAAAGCGGTGTCTGTCATCTAATAAAACAAGCCCCCTCTGGAGTTGGTCCATGTAAAGGGGGCTTTTTTTAACCAATTTAATCGGTGCAAGGCACCCAAAACTAGCGTCGGTTGATAATTCCGGATAACGGCCGATTCCCAGGCAATGACGGTTGATAATTCCGGATAACGGCGGATTCCCCGGCTGCGACGGTTGATTCCCAGGCCGTGACGGTTGATAATTCCGGATAACGGTTGATTCCCCGGCCGCGACGGTTGATAATTCCAGATAACGGTCGATTCCCCGGCCGCGACGGTTGATAATTCCGGATAACAGTCGATTCCCAGGCCGTGACGGTTGATAATTCCGGATAACGGTCGATTCCCCGGCCGCGGCGGTTGATAATTCAGGATAACGGTTGATTCCCCGGCTGCGACGGTTGATAATTCCAGATAACGGTTGATTCCCAGGCCGCGACGGTTGATAATTCC
This sequence comes from Virgibacillus sp. DJP39, assembly GCF_049310925.1. Classification (NCBI taxonomy): domain Bacteria; kingdom Bacillati; phylum Bacillota; class Bacilli; order Caryophanales; family Bacillaceae; genus Virgibacillus; species Virgibacillus sp. DJP39. The sequence goes on from NZ_JBMERP010000117.1 coordinate 4,093, forward strand.
GGATAACGGTTGATTCCCAGACCGCGACGGTTGATAATTCCAGATAACGGTTGATAATTCCAGATGACGGTCGATTCCCAAGCCGCGACGGTTTTTCTGATGTTAGACTAAACTTCAAAGCTACTTCCCTTTATATACTATCTTCCAGCTTTTTCTGCTTATGCAATGTATGTTTCGTGCCCCATTCATGCATGGCTGATAAAATGGGCTCTAAGCTTTCCCCATATTCGGTAATGGAATACTCTACCTTTGGCGGCACCTGCGGATAAACAACTCGTTTTATAATATCCTCGTCTTCTAATTCTCTCAACTGCTTCGTTAGCATTTTTTGTGTGACTCCAGGAACATTTCGTTTCAGTTCGCTGAATCGCTGTGTACCTTTTTTTAATAAATGTAATAATATAATTGGTTTCCATTTTCCTACCAAGATCCCTAAAGCATCTTCTACACGACATAACTCCGGTTCAATTCTCATCATTATATATTCCTCCAATAGTATCCTTTTTGATACTATATTTCCTGAAAGTGCGTACTTACATTATTGTTTACTATTGTTCATAATAACATATTGGAGGCAAAGTGGAAATTTGATGAAAGAAAATTAATAGATTAAATCTTTTATAAAACGTACTTCAACCCCAATAATTCTAGGCTCTAAGAAAGGTGATAGGATATGAATAAATTTGGTTTCGATGAAAGTAAAGGAATGGAATTTGGTATTTATACACTGGGTGATCATTTACCGGATCCTATAACAGGTGAGAGAATTTCTGAAGGACAAAGACTTCGTGATATTATTGAATATGCTAAACTTGCTGATCAGGCAGGCCTTGACTTTTTTAGTGTAGGTGAAAGCCATCAGGAATTTTTTGTAACACAGGCACATGCTGTTGTACTCTCAGCTATCGCTCAGGCTACAAAAAACATTAAAATTGCAAGCTCTTCGACAATTATTAGTACATCAGATCCAGTTCGCGTGTACGAGAATTTTGCAACGCTGGATTTAATTTCTGGAGGACGTGCTGAGCTTATAGCCGGTCGTGCATCAAGAATAGGTTTATTTGATTTATTAGGCTATAACCTGCGTGATTATGAAGAATTATTTGAGGAAAAGTTTGACCTATTAAGGAAGATTAATGAAGAAGAAGTTGTCAATTGGAATGGACAGTTCCGTGCACCGTTAAATAATGCGAAGGTTCTTCCCCGTCCACAAAATGGTAAGTTGCCAATATGGCGCGCAGTTGGTGGTTCCCCAGCCAGTGCTAGTAAAGCAGGACATGCCGGAGTTCCGATGTTCATGGCTCATCTGGGTGGACCAGTTTCTATCTTCAAGCGAACCATTGATTCCTATCGTGCAGCTGCGGACCGTGCAGGATTCGATTCAACAGAACTGCCAATTGCAACTGCAGGCTTTTTCTATGCAGCTGAAACATCACAACAAGCTCTTAAAGATATGTACCCGCACATCAATGAAGGAATGAAGCGAACAAATGGACAAGGGTTTCCGAAGCAACAGTTTGCGCAAGGGATAGATCCTCACAATGTAATGAATATTGGCAGCCCGCAGGAAATTATTGAAAAAATTCTTTATCAGCATGAAGTGTTTGGTCATCAGCGTTATATTGCCCAAATTGATTTTGGTGGTATGCCATTTGATCGGTTGCAAAAGAATATTGAACTCATCGGGACAGAAATACTACCAGCAATCAGAAAATATACAGCAAAGAAATAGGAGATGGGAATGTGAAAGTCGTGGGATTATCCGGTTCGAATGTTGGTTCAAAAACAAGGACCGCTATGGATTACACTGTTAAAACACTCAGTATTAAATATCCTGATGTTGAAGTAACGTTGATTGATTTGGCAGAATATGATGTTCAGTTTAGTGATGGACGTAATTATTTGGAATATGAAGGCGATACTGGATATATAACAAAAAGTATTATGGAAGCAGATGCATTAATTATCGGGACGCCTATTTTTCAGGCATCGATACCAGCGACATTAAAGAATATTTTTGATTTACTTCCGATCAATGCATTTCGCGATAAAGTTGTCAGCATACTTGTAACAGCAGGTTCTGCAAAACATTATTTAATCGCAGAACAACAGTTAAAGCCTATTTTGTCATATATGAAAGCACAAATGGTACAAACCTTTGTATTTATCGAGGAAAAAGATTTCCAACGAAAAGAAATTATCGAAGACGACGTTTTTTTCCGAATCGATCGTTTGGTTGAAGATACCATTGTTTTGACAGAAACGTTTACCAGGATTCGTGAAAGTGAAGAAGCTAAATATGACTTTTAGAAGAGGGATAGAAAATGGAAATTATCGATTTGACAGGAAAACAACCTCTGAATAAAGATCCACTGATACTAGTGATTGGTCAATTTGATGGTGTACACAAAGGACACCAGAGCGTTCTTCAAACAGCAAAAAATCATATGGATACTAGTCTGGATACGCTAGCCGTTATGTTTTTTTCTAACTATTCTGCAAATAAAATAACAACTGATAAAGTTAAACTTGCTTTACTGGAAAAGTATGGGGTAGGACGGTATTACCGAGTCAAAAGGGAAGAGTTTGTTTTGGAGTATTTGTCACAGTTACCTATAAAACGCATCATAATAGGCGAAGGGTTCCGTTTTGGTTCTGATGGGTCTTCAAACACTGAAGAACTTTTGCGGTTGTGTGCTCAACTTGATATTGAGGTGACAGTAGCTCCATTAATCAAAGAAAATGGAACCAAAATTAGCAGCAATGCAATCCGTGAATCTTTAAAGGAAGGTCATATGGAGCGGGTTCATTCTCTGTTAGGACGTGCTTTTACGGTTGAAGGAACGGTTATACATGGAGAAAAAATGGGGCGAAAATTAGGGTTTCCAACTATTAATTTAGGGGGAACTGCTGAATATGTTAACCCTAGATCAGGTGTGTACCTCGGGGTCGTTGGTATTTATAACAAATCAGTGATTACTGATTATTATCATGTGCTTATTAGTGCAGGTTATCGGCCTACAGTAAAAGGAAAAGGATATTTAATAGAAGCATATTTGATGAACTATTCAGGTGACTTATATGGAAAATCTGTATCCCTATCTTTCATGCGTTTTATTCGGGAAGAAATTAATTATTCTAACCTAGATGATCTGGTAAAGCAAATGGAACTGGATAAAAAGGAAGCGGAAAGACTAATGGGATAATATACTTTCGGCACGCGGATTGCGTTGATTATGTCTGATAAAAACCATAAAAAATAATCCCTCATGTGATTTGGTTGTCAGTTGAGGGATTATTTCTACACTGCGCCTTCCCCTCTTGAAGGGGTTAGTCTATTGTACTGCTGAATTTCCATTCAGGCTAATTCTCATACCACTATTTTAATCTTCGTCTAATATTGCGTCAAATGCCTCGGATACTCTATCAAATTCTTCGTCGGACTCAATTGCTGATATATCATTTTCTTCATCGATTTTGAGGAAAAACATATCAATATCCTCTTCACTTTCCTCCTGTAAATCCTCTACAAAGCTGACTGCTACATAGTCAACCCCTTCTAATGTTACCTTTGCTAATACTTCAACTGCTTGTTCCTCGTTTGTTTCGTCACTAATCGTAAAAACTTCGCCAACTTCTATTTCAGTCATTTTTAATTGACCCTCCTCATACTTGTACTTAATGTAATGGTAACATTCTTCCTTTATCTTTTCTTTAATTATGTAAAATAATGCAATGACCAGAAAATATAATAAATAAAAACGGCTTAAATTGAAACATAGTTACCTGGTCATACGTAGATAAATTAACATAGTTTCGTTACTGTGTAACCGTCGCAATTGATACAAACTGCGGCGTAGTGAAAACTCTTTGGACGCCGTTCCTGCAGAATACTTCACTTTCCACGGGCACGGCCTCAGTCTTCGTATTCTGCCTACACTAGGATAGAAATCTACTCATTAATTCTGTGTTTTTTCGGGATTTTTCTCCCCTTGAACAGAAACCTATCTAAGCGGAGGGAAAATGCGAGACTCCAG
>NZ_JBMERP010000118.1:0-8020 GCF_049310925.1 Virgibacillus sp. DJP39
CAAATGGTGCTCTTTTTTGCATTAAGGAAAGTATAGGCTTTCAACATTTAGGTTTGGCAATATACCAAGTTTTCTAACACATTTTGGCACCAATCAAAACTAGGTATGATAAACTGAATACAACTAAATTTTATGTAGGGGGTTTAGAAATGCGTAAAGAAGTTCACCAGAAGATAGACGATTTGCACAAAGAAATGATAGATATACGACGGTACCTACATCAGTACCCTGAGGTATCGTTTCATGAGGAGAAAACAGCAAAATATATTGCTGATTTTTATGAGCAGTTAGGCATTCCCTATCAGGCAAAGGTTGGCGGAAATGGTGTACTTGCAACACTAAAAGGCGGTAAACCAGGTAAGACAGTCGCTTTACGGGCGGATTTTGACGCACTCCCGATCCAGGACGAAAAAGATGTTCCATACAAATCAAAGGTTGACGGTGTGATGCACGCTTGTGGACATGACGGACACACAGCGACATTATTGTCCCTTGCAAAGGCTCTTCAGCCATTTCAAGATGAGTTACCAGGAACAATTGTTTTCTTACATCAGCATGCTGAAGAATATGCTCCTGGTGGTGCAAAGCCAATCATCGAGTCTGGTGCGCTCGATCATGTAGACGCTGTATTCGGTACACATTTGTGGGCTACAACTCCTGTTGGTGTGATGCAAACGTCTAAGGATATTTTCATGGCAGGTGCAGATCGCTTTGAACTTATCATCCAAGGTCAAGGTGGCCATGGCGGTTACCCACATGAAACAAAGGATGCCATTGTTATTGGTTCTGAAGTAATTGTTCAGCTGCAGCAAATTATCAGCAGACGTATTGATCCACTTAAAACTGCTGTGTTAACAATCGGAATCTTTGAAGCTGGAAACGCATTTAACATCATTGCAGACAAAGCAAAATTAGTTGGAACCATGCGTTACCTCGATACGAATGTGCAAGAACAGGTTATTGAAGAAATGGAAAGAATTATTAAGGGTGTCTGTCTTGCAAACGATGTGACTTACACATTAAATTATGAACGGGGTTACCCACCATTAGTAAACCATGCAGAAGAAGCTGAGCTTGTCCTGCAGGCTAGTAAAAATGTACCGGAAATCACTTCGCCAGAAGAAGTGGTTCCAGTTATGGGTGGAGAAGATTTTGGTTATTATTTACTTGAAAAACCTGGAGCATACTTCTTTACAGGTGCTCAGAAGTCAGGGAGTGAATATCCACATCACCACCCAAGATTTGATATTGATGAACGCGCTTTACCAATAGCAGCTAAAACTTTGATTGAGGCATATTTTGCTTATCAGGATAAACATCGATAAAATATCAAAGCATTCCTACAGTTTTTATCTGTTGGGATGCTTTTTAATCCAATTTACTTTTTACATATCCATTAATAAATAAATAATTGAAGAGTAATCCACCAACTAGCGTGATAGCCGCTCCTGTATATTCCTGTAATGGCAAAAAGACAACCGCAAATATAATCGTTTGAACGATTCCTAACTGAAGCAGCCAGTTTAAAACTGCTTGTCTTCTCCATTTATGATCGACTGGATATAAATCAAGCCACATTATTGTCCGGTGGTGATGATATAAGGTCATCATTTGAAAAATACTCATGTAAAGAAATAAAAACCCAAATAAAATTTTCATCCAAACCTGAGGTACGAAATAGATAAACAATCCACCAATGACAATTAAACGGATATACATGCCCAGGTAGTCGCCACTACGAATGAATGTAATCCGGTATAAGTAGTTAAAGGATTGTTTATTTTGAAACGAGACATTACTTACTAGTGATGCAAGCCATTGTCTTCTTTTTACTTTATTTTTTAAATGTGGTACGTCTGTAGCCATGTTTGCAATCCGATAGAACGTTTGCATGCGGTTACGATCCTTTTCAACTAACAGATCCCAAATAATACCTGTATGTTTCCTTGAGACATTATAGTCGTACAAGAACACAACTATATATAATCCAGTTGTAATTGCCGTGAACAACATATTTCCTTGAATTAAAAAATAAAAAACTACAATAGATAGAAGCGAGCGTGTTAGTAGATCGGTTTGTCGTACACCAGGTGCTCTAACTTTTAACATCCACCAATTCGCAAATAGATTCCACACTTTAAAAATCAGTAATACAACAACTATTAAAAGATAGGATTGCCCCGGACGATTTGGATATGTTGCAGCATACAACGGTCCAAAAGCGGCAGCAACGAGCAGGATTAAGTATAATTGGATAACAAAACTATAAAGAAGCGCATTACGAAAATAAGCGTTCATTTTACTCTCAGCCGCAATTAAGAAAACTAAATCTGGCTCTTTTAAAAGTGTTCTGACAGGGCTATAGCTTGCAACCAGCCCGAATACAATCCCAACAACTAATGCGGTAGGAAAACCATCTGGAAGGTTTGCTATCCATTGCTGATAGTATACAGCTATAGCAGATATGAAAAAAAGCATTGCTACCGCTGTATGCCCATTAAAAATATATCGCAGATAGCGGCTCATTTCTTTCATATGTTCAGATAAACGATTTCTAAAAAATGCATTTGAATCAAACATGATTTTCTTCCTTTGTCAGCTGCAGATATAAATCATCCAGTGTTGCATTTGGCATCCCAAATTCCATGCGTAGCTGTTCAAGTGTGCCAATCGATTTAATTTTTCCATCATGCAATATAACAAAACGATCACAATAGCGTTCCGCTGTAGCCAGGATATGCGTTGACATTAATATACCGGAACCATTAGATTTCATTTCATCCATTAACTGAAGATAGGATTGAATTCCAAGTGGGTCCAGTCCGACAAAAGGCTCGTCCACAATGTATAATGGCGGTTCAATTAAAAACGCACACATAATCATTACCTTCTGACGCATACCTTTCGAGAAATGGACAGGAAACCATTTTAATTTTTTTTCCATACGAAATTCTTTTAACAAAACTGGTAGTCGCTTTTCAAAAAGTTCCTCTGAAATATCATAGGCCATAGCTGTTAATTTTAAGTGTTCGTATAAAGTGAGCTCATCGTATAATATAGGCATCTCTGGTATGTAAGCCATTTGTTTACGGTATGATTCAGGGCTTTCATTGAATGTTTTACCATTTATTGAAACAGATCCTTTTTTAGCCTGCATCAAACCAATAATGTGCTTAATTGTGGTACTTTTTCCAGCGCCATTTAATCCAATTAATCCTACAATTTCTTTTGGATTAACATCAAATGAAATACCATTCAGCACATTTTTATGTGTATATCCACCATGTAAATTATCAATCGTTAATAACTGTTTCACTGTATTTCCTCCTAGTTACACTCCTACTATAAATTTTACCATTGTTCGCTTACAAATCCAAAACAAACTATATTACAAAGTTCTACAGAAAAAGTGTATAAATTTTTATTAACTGCTTACAATATAGTTTGTAGCCTGCAAGGATGGTCACTACCAAAAATTTCGTATCAAATACTAAATGAGGTGTATGTGATCGAACATTTAATGTAAACCCATTTATTAAACGTTTTAAATACTAAATGAGGTGTATATGATCGCACATTCAACGTAAACCCATTTTGTTATTCGATTTAATAGTAAATGAGGTGTATGTGAAAGGACATCTAGCGAAAACCCATTTTGTTACATGTAATTCGTGGTCAGAAGTACAGACAAAACGGTTTTTGTAAATTAGTTAACCTGAAGGACCATCATGCTAACTAATTACAAAAGTCCCCATTCTTAGATGAACACCCATCCCCAGGCTGCTTAAAGCAGGCTAGTCTATTGCAGTGATGCAAAAGACTAGCCTGTTATTTAGTAGTTAAGAAAGCATAAATCCTTTCTTACTGCATGAACAACTAAGGCTATCGCCATAAAGGCTTGGCAATCAGCCAAGTTTTCTAATATGTATGACTTTACATTCCTGTCCATTCCTATATACAATAGATAAAAATACATTTAGGAGTGATGTTGCATGGGTCATGAAGATTGCATTTTCTGTAAGATTGTCAGCGGTGATATTCCTTCAGCGAAGGTATATGAAGATGATTATGTGTACGCCTTTTTAGACATTAGCCAGGTGACTAAAGGACATACACTGATTATACCAAAAACACATACGAAAAATATTTATGAAACACCTGTGGATACTGCAAGTGAATTCTTTGCTCGTGTTCCAAAGGTAGCCAATGCCATCAAAGCAACCTACAATCCAATTGGCATGAATTTATTGAATAATAATGAAAAACCTGCAGATCAATCTGTGTTTCACCTGCACATTCACCTGATACCAAGATACGGTGACTCTGATGGCTTCTCTACTAACTGGAAGACACATACAGAAGAATACACAAATGAGGACTTGCAAAAAATTGCAAAGGAAATAAATTCTTCAATATAATTGAAAATTATACTTTTTCTTTTACAGGTAATTTGGTATACTATTAATATTATATTTCTGCAGCTGACAATGAGTGTACAGTTGAGAAATAAAAGTCTTAAAAAAATAGTATAGCTGAGAAGAGGAGAGCGTTTAAAATGAATACAAGAATTCTAATTATCTTATCCCTATTTGTAGGGATTGGAGCAGTGTTACACGCAGTAGTACCAGCAATTTTGTTTGGAATGAAGCCTGATATGTTGTTGTCAATGATGTTCCTGGGTATTATGCTGTTCCCAAAATTAAAGTACGTTGTATTAGTATCGATTGTTACTGCTGTTGTATCAGCACTAACAACACTTGTTCCTGGAGGACAGATTGCTAATCTTATTGATAAACCAATTACAGCGTTAATATTTTTCGGATTGTTTTTACTTGTGAAAGATAAAATAAATGGTAACATTGGAGCTCCAGTGTTAGCTGCTATTGGCACCATTATAAGTGGCACTATATTTTTATTTTCAGCAATCTACATTGTTGGACTTATGGGCGGAGCATTTACTGTTCTATTTATAACTATCGTACTACCTACAGCTGCCGTGAACGCACTTGTAATGGCTATTGTTTACCCAGTGGTACAAAAAATCATGAAACGTTCTCAACCAATAACAATATAAACATAAAATATATTTTATGTATCCACTGGCACAAAATGTCAGTGGGTATTTTTTAGCAGGAAAAGAAGTATAATTATAATAACAAAAGACTATTTTCGTAAGTTTTGTTGCTTTTTAAACTTCGTATTTGATAGAAAATGCGACGTAACTGCTGCGTTGATTTCCGCTTCGGGCAGTCGCTTTCCGCGAGCACGGCCTCAGCCTCCTCGCGGAAAACCACCGCTGTGGGGTCTTCAGCTCGTGCTGTTCCCGCAGGAGTCGACTGCCCTACGCTTCAATCAATCCGTAAAAAGGTTTTTATCATGATGGTCATTTGTTTAACACATTGCTAGCGAAGGAAATACACGGAGACTCCTGCGGGAGGAAAAGGCATCGGTGAGACCCCGCAGTGCGGAGTACGAGGAGGCTCACCAGCCTCCCTAAGGTGCGCGTAGTGTATTTCCGTAGCGGTAAGTAACGTCGCAGTTTATAGGTTTTATGTCCGAAACAACAATCCTTTAGAAAACAGCCTATCAAAAAAATACATAGATATTCGAGAAATACGTTTACTTGTAGTACAATAAGAGGTAAAGAGATAGTAGGGACTTGAAAGGAGCGAATTTCATATGGTAAGTGGTAAATCATTAGTAGTCGGTTTTGTTATTGGTGGGGTTGTTAGTGCTACAGCAACATTACTTAGTGCACCATCATCTGGAAGAGATTTGCGTTTCCGAGCAAAAGAACAAAGTACCGAATGGAAAGAAATGATCAGCAATTTGAAGTTTGACGGATTACGTTTAAAGCAACAAATTACCGAAACTTCAAAAGAAGGCGCAGCTTTAATAAAAGACTTGACACAGGAAATGAAAAAGTCCGTTCAGGATTGGCAGCAAACCGTTGAACCACATCAAGAAAATATTCATAAGTATTTAGAACAAATAGAATCAAGCTTAAAGGATTTAGAAGAAAAGGTTAAAAGTCAATAAGTAAATTAAGTTTATCCCTTAAAGATTATTGTTATTGACAAAAAATCCATAACTCGTGTCCTAACATACCGTTTTGGAAATACACTATGCTTTCCGCGGAAAACGACTGCCTGAAGTGGAGATCAACATTGCTCCAGTGATGTAGTTTATATCTATCTTAAAACGAAAAAAGTCTAAATTAAAAAGGAATTTCTCAGACGAAATGATGAGAAATTCCTTTTTTAATTGGTTTATTTTACAGGTTTTAAATCTTCTATAGAGTCAATTTCCATATACTCCGGTACAACAAGTCCAATTTTAGCACCTTTTAAATTTGGTCCTAAGTCGACAAAGTCGCCTTCATATTTATCATAGAATTTCTTCGTTGTAACCGGCATCCAAACTGCTACCGTGGCATCTACATCACCATTGGCTACAGCTTTATACATAACCGCAAGATCAACTGGTGTAATTGTTACATCAAAGCCTTTTTCAGTCATTACCTTGGCAACTGCGTTTGTAGCAGAAAGTTCCGAACCCCACTGTGTAGTAGCTAGTTCAACTTTCACACCATTTACGTCTTCCACACCTTTTGTCCATTTATTTGTGATTTCCGGATGATCCTCTACCCATTGTTTAGCTACCTCAGCTATATCCTTACCACTTTCGTTAGCCTCTAACATGATTCCTTCCATATCTTCAACTTTCCATTCAAATTGGTCTAAAATTTTGTATGCATTAGGTTTTTCTTCTTTTAGACCTTTTTTAACCAACGTTTTAATAACTTCTGTTTCTCCAAAAGCCCCCTGTGGGTCTTTAAGGTATTTTAAACCTTCATATTTAGCGAACATCCAATGAGGATTCCAACCGGTAACAATAATTGGCTCTTTCTTTTGAATAGCCTCATCAAGTTGTGCCATCATGGCAGGGGTTGAAGACTGGTTCAGTTCCCAACCTTTTAAATTATCATATTCTTCAATAGCACTAAGCGTTGTTGCAGTGACACCTGCGCCAGGTTCAATACCAGTGATTGTGTATTCTATAGTCTTGCCATAATCATTCTTTTCAGCCTCACTGCCTCCAGTTGCATTATCTTGCCCATTTTCCTCTGTGCCGCAACCTGCTATTAATAAAAGTAGTATTATACCTATCGTAAAAACAATATATTTATAATTGTGAAATTTATTTTCCATACGCTTGACTCCTTTAAACATTAAGTACCTAAATGCAAATTTAATACACCAATTTCACTTTTAGAGTGATTTATTATTCAGTAGCAGAATGTACATCCTAAATGGAATTATTTTTCGTGTTTTTTGTTATATTTTTCAAAAATAAAGACCGATACAGTTATGTATCGGTCTTTATTTTGTGTAATTGCCATGTTACTATGCATTACGCGAATTACTCAGCAGGTTTCAAGTCTTCAATGGAATTAACATCCATATACTTTGGTACAACTAGACCAATTCTGGCACCTTGCAGGTTTTCGCCAAGATCAACTACTTGATCCTTGTATTCTGCATAAAGATCAGCATGTGTTGCTGGTAACCATGCAGCTACCATTCCATCAGCTTCGCCATTAGCAACTGCTTTCCACATTACAGCATTGTCAAGTGGAGTTGCTGTTACGTCGAATCCTTGGTTCTTCAATACTTCAGCTACTACGTGTGTAGAAGCTACTTCTGAATCCCATTCTACGTAAGCTAACTCAATTTCCTTACCATCAACTTTTTCTACGCCTTTTGTCCATTTTGCAACTTTGTCAGCATTATCTTTTACCCATGCAGCTGCAGCTTCAGCTGGCTCTGCTCCATTTGTAATTTCAAGCATAACGGCTTGCATGTCATCTGGAGTCCAAGAAAATTGATCCAATACTTTTGCAGCATTTGGCATTTCTTCTTTTAACCCTTTGCGTACCATTGTTTTAATAACTTCTGCTTCACCAAATGCACCTTTTGGATCTTCTAGATACTTCAGGTCGTATTTTGCAAACATCCAA
>NZ_JBMERP010000119.1:0-7878 GCF_049310925.1 Virgibacillus sp. DJP39
TAACTAAATTTTTAAAGAAATAAAATAGAATTTTATGTTAAAATAATGATAAAGATTTTCGGAGAAAGAAATATAAACGACCGTTCTACCGGTAGGGATATTAACAGCCTCAAATAAGAAGGGATATAGCTGACAATGGATATACTGATTTTTCTTGTAATCTACGGGTTTTTTGCTTATTTTTTAATAAACGTTTTACGCTTTATGCGAGTAAAAGCATACAATGACAAACTCATAATTCAGAAGTTAGAAGAGATTTCAACTAGTATTGAAAAGAACTCACAAAAAACTGATTTGGATTAGACTTTTGTTCCAACATACCGGTTTAACATTGTTGATTCACAATACAAGTTAAGGAGAGAGTCACATGCCTTTAGAACAAGAGTTTATTGGTCTGTTAACTGGTGGTTTTTTTATTGTAATAGGACTCGTGATGATAGTTACAGTGCTGCTTTGGACAAAAAATAAAAATTATAGTTCAGGATATGTCTGGATATTATTGCATTTAATTCTGTTTTCAGTTGCTGCATATTTTTTCTTGGAGGCAATATCCTCCGACTACAGTCATCCAATGGCTTCCGAAGAAAATTCCTTTCAGCTTGGACTTGCAGGGGTCGTTTGGGCTTTGAGTATGTCATGTTTAGTGATTGGACTCGTTAGGTTTTCCAAAGATGTCTCTAACATTACATAGGACACAATTTTAATGAAATGAAGGGGAGTTTTGAACAATGAACATTGCAATTGCCATACTATCCATATTGTCAGCAGCAGGTTTTTTATATTATTTAGGAAAATCAGGTCATGACTGGGGTTCAGATGAAACAAGTGACGATGAAACCTTAAAATAATTCTAACTTAAAAAAAGAATTAGGTATAGGATAGAGGGCGGTTAACAAAATTGGTCAAGTCCAAGAAAAAAACGAAAAAGAGATTGTTATACCTTTTGCTTGTACTAGTTATGCTTACTTCTTTTGTCTATTATCAAAATAACTCAATTGTAACGACTACATATACTGTTAGTTCAAAAAAGATACCACCAAGTTTTAATGGGTACAAAATTGTTCAACTATCTGATCTGCATAGTAAATCTTTTGGTGATAACCAAGGGAATTTGGTTGAAAAGATTAAAAAAGTTGAACCAGACTTGATTGTTTTCACAGGGGATTTAGTTGATTCTCGAAGGTATGATGATAAACCCAGTCTGAAATTAATGAGAAAGTTAGTGAAAGTGGCTCCTGTTTATTATGTAACGGGAAACCACGAATGGAAGTCAGGAAAGTTTAGTTCATTAGCAAACAAACTTGAAGATGCTGGCGTACATGTGATGAGGAATGTAGTTGAAGAACTGAATAAAGGAAATGAAATGATTCATCTTCTAGGGATGACCCTGCAAAAACAAATGAATCTTACACAGAACAGGAGATAACTGAAGAAGCTATCAGCAACTTAATTAATGAAATTGATGACGATGAAAGTTTTAAATTATTATTATCCCATAGGCCAGAGCTAATTTCATTGTATGCAACGTTTACTATTGATTTGGTTCTTACAGGTCACGCTCATGGCGGGCAGATAAGAATCCCTTTCATCGGTGGATTAGTTGCGCCAAACCAAGGGGTGTTTCCTAAATACACTTCCGGAAAACACACTATAGGTGATACAACTATGATAGTTAATAGAGGACTAGGAAATAGTATTATTCCAGTCAGGATTTTTAACCGTCCAGAAATAGTTGTTGTGACACTAAAAAAAGCAAGCTAGATTTTAAACATATTTTGTATTCTGGTAGGAGAAAAACAGTGAACTTTTCAGTACTTACTAAATGCGAAGGGAAGTATATTTCCCTGGAAAACATTTCAGTGCCCAGAAGAGCAAAAGGAGAAGGTGTACTATCAATTGTTGTAAATGTTAGTAAGGATTTTGGTGCTTTACATTTAGAAGAAAATGAAAGCCAAATCACTACTTCACAAATTAATTTTCCGTCCAACTTAATCTATTATTCAGTCGCAGTTGATGATTTCACTACTTTTGATGAGTCCGAAAAGTTTTATGGTGACAAATTTAGAATATACACTAAATCCAGACGCTTTTAGTAGCTGCTTTTTTTTACATTCCAAGCATTTCTTTAGCACTGTCACTCATCTTATCAGGGGTCCATGCAGGTTCCCATATAAGATTCACATCAATTTCACCGATGGCATCAAGCTGTTCAAGCTGGTGTTTAACCCCCATAGTTATACTGTCATGCATAGGACATCCAGGAGTTGTTAGCGTCATGTTAATTTTTACATCATTATCTGTACCAACTTCAACTCCATAAATGAGTCCTAAATCCATAATGTTAACGCCGAGTTCCGGATCAATAACCTCAAATAAAGATTTTTCAATTTCTGTTACTAGTGACATAAGATTTCCCCCTTAATTACATGGTTAATACACGAAAAATGGATAATACATAAAGCAAGGATGTTAAGGCAAGCAACCCTTGAAAAATAAATACAAGTACGCCAATATACAAAACACCACTTATGGCCAGCCCAACAACACTAATGAAGAAAAAGATGAATAACAGAACACTATGTTTCTCATTGATCATGTCTTTCAAAGTGGGAACTGCTGATTTTCCGATTTTATCTGCATATTTATGGGTCCACCAAAGAAAGGGAACAATCTTATACAAATATCCCAAGATACTAAAGATGATCCAGGCCATTACATATAGAAATACTAGCCAACTCCATATTACGTCATTTTCTATACCACTAATGCTAAATCCAAATGCAATAGTATGGATAACAAGACCATTGGCAATTGCAATCAGTGAAAAGCAAAATGGCTTATCCAACTTTTTCTTAATACGCTTAGATAAAATTTCTTTTATATCCAGAACAAAAAAGCTAAATCCAGCCAACAGTAGAAACCAGCCAATTGTCTGCAGCAGCTCACTTCCAACCCAGAATGAACTGATTAGGGTCACCAATCCTGCTACATACGTCACAAATGCTCGATTTGCCCATTTCATTGAAAAACCATGGGACAGACTGAACATTGGAACTAACTTATATGAAAATCCGAAGATCAATAAAGTAAACCAACCTGCAACACCAAGCGTAATATGGGAAGAAAGAAGAGTATTATGGTTTGCGAATCCACCAAATGAAAGGTTCCAGGCTAATATAAAACCTGCAATAATTGTTAAGGAGAAGCACGTAATTGCACCAATTACAAATTTTTTAGAAACATTTTTTGTTTTTTGTTTTACTATGGTATTTGCCATTTGAATAATAAACATAATGGTACCAATGATTGCAATGATTCCACCAACAATAGCGTATTCTGACTTGATACCAAGCAGCACGGTAAATGCTGTAACACCAACAGCAGTTATGAAGAACTGGATAAAACCAAACTTTTGATTCCATATATTAGTTAGAAATGCAACAGGCACTAGCTGGTACATTGCTCCCATTGCAATCATTACAGCATATCCCAGCAGTAGAAAGTGTGCTCCCATCCAAATGTCAGGTACCCGAAAGTAGCCCATTGCCAGAACATCGCTGTTAAGGAAGAAAATCAGTTGTGATACGACAAGTGCGACTAACGCGTAAAGGATAAATGCTAAAGGTAGTTTTATATTTGTGTCTGATTGGATGCTGCCAGCCGCCATTACTCTTCACCTGTTTTTGTGATTGTTATTTTGAAACTGCCATCCTTCTGAGCCTCTGTTTCATGGAGAAATCCCCGATCGTCTAATTCTTCATATAAAAACATTGGTCGTCGGTCATTTATAATGGAAAGAGATGTACCTTGCTCTATTTTTTCCAGTGCTTTTAAGGTGCGCATCATTGGTTGAGGTGGTTCAAGTCCGCGGTTATCAATAATCATTCGATTCGCCCCTTTTTAGTGTAAGTAATTTTCCAATGCTTCTTTTCTATTTTCTCAAGTTCATGTTCAAAGCCTTTCCTTTTCAACACTGCATGTAATGGAACGGGATTAAATGGCGCGTGCAGGATAAAAGCCTCACCATCTGCTATGTCCTTTACAGTATCCATAATTTTATCAAAAGGCTCCTTTTTTAAACGTAAATCCTCGCGCACATCAAGTTCAACAATATCTTTGTCTCTCATTAAAGCCACCCCTTTTGTAGTTTAGGATCCCCTTTATGATAATCATTTTCAATTAAAAAAGTAGTGATTTAAATCACGTATACGGTGCCAGGCACTAAGGCACTAGAGGAAACATCAAAAAAAGGCAGCCCCGGGAGATTATCAGGGATGCCTTTGATGCTTAAAAAAGTTCACTTTGCAGTAGTTTAGTATCGAAAACGAATAACCCTGCTTTGTCTGTGGTAATCAAATTCTGTTTTTTTAGCTGTGTAAGTGTACGGCTAACAGTCTCACGGGTAGAACCAATCATATTTGCAAGCTCACGGTTTGTAAAATGTGTTGTAATCTTAACCTTATTATCTTTGGTTTGTTTCCCAAAGTCTTTAGCGTGTCTTAAGAGAAGCATAATTACTTGTTCGTATGTATTATGTAGAATTTTTTCTTCGAGCCGATTTTGTAAGTCTACTATTCTACCACCTAGTACGCGAAATAGTTTAACACAGATTTCAGGGTGAGTTATTAAAAAGTTTTCGAAGGAAGTTATAGGGATATGGATTAATACTGCATCTTCCTGAACTTCTGCATGTGCCGGACAATCGTCTTTCCTGAAAAAACCTAGATGCGGAAACATGTCACCGGGCTGTAGAATATTAACAATTTGCTCATTGCCACGAAAATCAGTGCGGTATATCTTAATCTTGCCAAGGTGAATAAAATAAACATTTTTCAGTGGATCACCCTGCATAAATATATGAGTTCCATGAGTATATGTGCGTTGATGTGCTAATTCAATGACAGGTTTCATCTCATCGTCTGTTAAACCTTTAAATAGAGTGAAGCTCTGCAACAGCTCCTGTATGGATTGAAATTTCATACTCGCACCCCTTTTCTATTTACATAATTACCTTTATTCTACCACGTCGCAGGGGTATGTATAATTTTAAATGTGAAATTTTGTCAAATACTCCAAGGTGTGCGCTCGCTCACACCTTGGAGTTAAAATAAGACTTATTATAAAAGTGTTAAAAAAATAATACATTAGAACCTGGAGGGAAAAAATATGAGTAATACACAGTTTGCCGTAAAATTACACGCGCCGGAAGTTGAACCGAGGATTAGACACAAAAGAATCCTTGAGATATTTGATGATTTAAAATCAGGAGAGTTTATGGAGCTTTCTAATGACCATGACCCAAAACCACTCCATTATCAGTTTATGATTGAACGTGAAGATACCTTTTCATGGGAATACTTAGAAGAAGGCCCGGAATTATGGAGAGTTTCGATTGGCAAAGTATGAGTAATAGCATTAGATAATCAGTGACTTTAGATTTGTCCATTTCATGAACATAATCAAATAGTGAAAAATGTCACATGCAAACCTTTCAAAAAGGTCTACACTTTATGTAGCAGATATTTAGGAGGGCTAACATGTTTCCACAAGACTATAATGAAAATCCATTCATCGTGATTTGGGAGTTGACCCGAGCATGTGAATTAAAGTGTTTACACTGCAGAGCCGAGGCTCAATACCACCGTGATCCACGGGAATTAACATTTAATGAGGGAAAGAAATTAATAGATGATATACATGCAATGAATAATCCAATGCTCGTTTTCACTGGTGGTGATCCATTAATGCGGCCAGATGTTTTTGATATTGCTGAATACGCAGTTAAAAAGGGAGTACGAGTTTCCATGACTCCTTCTGCAACACCAAATGTTACAAAAGAAGCGATGGAAAAAGCAAAAGATGTAGGTCTTTCAAGGTGGGCTTTCTCAATCGACGGACATTGTGCAGAGGTACATGATCATTTCAGGGGAACATCTGGTTCATTTGATTTAACAATGAATGCGATAAATTACTTACATGAGTTGGAAATGCCTCTACAAATAAATACAGTAATTTCAAGGTACAATGTGGATTATTTAGATGAAATGGCTGAAATGGTAGAAAATCTTAATTGTGTACTTTGGAGCGTATTTTTTCTTGTGCCTACTGGGCGTGGGAAAGAAAGTGATATGATCTCACCAGCGCAACATGAAAAGGTTTTGCGATGGCTATATCAATTATCAAAAAAAGTTCCGTTTGATATCAAAACAACAGCCGCCCAGCACTACCGTCGCGTTGTTATCCAAAATAAGATGCGGGAACAGGAAAGTACCGGTGATACAATTCGGTATGAAGATGCATTAATGAGTGGTAAAACTGGCCAAATTGATGGACTTGGACGTGCACCAAAAGGCGTAAATGATGGTAATGGTTTTGTGTTTATTTCCCATACTGGTGATGTTTTCCCCAGTGGTCTCTTGCCAATCAATGCAGGGAATGTCAGAACAACTCCACTAGCAACAATTTATCGGGAATCAGAGGTGTTTCAAAACCTGCGAAATCCAGATAAATACAAGGGTAAGTGTGGTGTGTGCGAATTTAGACATGTTTGTGGTGGGTCAAGATCAAGAGCATACAATGTAACAGGTGATTATATGGAAAGCGAACCATACTGTGTCTATATTCCTAAAGCACTTCGAAAAAAGAAAAAACTTGCAACGTGACAGTAAATAGAACAAAATTTCCAGTAATCATTACTGGAAATTTTGTTCTCATTTATTAGAGATTAATATTAAACTTTCATTTCATTCGTGAACTGATTTTTTCCTTGCTCAAAAAACTTATTTTTAACGCGTAGGTACGATTCTATTTCGTTTATCAATTGGTATAAGGTAGCGCGTGTTATAAATTCTTCTCTGCTTTTTGGCAGCTCCATATCATCCATTTGCTTTTTTTGTGCTTCTAACGTCTTCATATGAATGTCCGTGTTATTTCCAGTTGTAACATGTGTACTTAATATCTCGAAGTACTCTGCAAGGATATAACGTTGGACGACGTCAGAATTTATCGAAGAGATTAGTTGCATCATTCTTTTTAATACTTCTTCTTGCCGCTCTCTCATCTGAAAGTACAGCAGATACTTTTTATCTTTGTTGAGTAGCTGGTTTTCATAATCGAGTAATGCTATATCTTTAGCTTTTAAAATAATTTCCTCTAACAAGATGAATTCTTTTCCTGTCCAACCTCTGTCGCCGTTATTTAGGTATAATGAAAACTCAGAAAGAATTTGTTTTATGTATTTTTCTATTTGTCTCTGATAACTGCTTAATTCATTTTGAGAACTAGCTATGTATGTATTCATAAAAAGTGCAACCCCAATCCCAATTAGAATAAGCTTGGTCTCATTCCAAAGTATTGGCATGCTTATATTTTCCAACAAGAAAATATGTAAAATAATTACAGTACTTGACACAAAACCTTGCTGAATCTTAAACCGGACCAATATAGGAAGCAGGATTAAAACTACTAGAGTAAATGTAAATGGATGGTAGGTAATGGTTTCGAAAACTAGTGCACTGACTAGTATTCCAATAAAACAAGCAATTAAACGATTAACAGATACTTTTATTGATCGTTTTTTTGTCTTTTCAATACACAAAATCGTTAATATTGCTGCAGATGTTGGAAATTCCAGTCCAAGTGCAACAGCAATCCACATAGAAAGGCCTGAACCTAAAGCAGTTTTAATGGTTCTCGTTCCGATTTTCATCTTTAAAAGTCCTTTCTTTCTGCATAAGTGCAACTAGTGCTTTTCGATAAGCAAAGTTTTCTAACTATTGATGGAAAGATTCTTATGGAAAAGCTTCCAATTATTAGACCAGCAAACTAGTACTGATTTTACCACTATAGAAACAAAAAAGAAAAGTCGCAATCAGGGAG
>NZ_JBMERP010000120.1:0-7774 GCF_049310925.1 Virgibacillus sp. DJP39
CTAGCAGAACTAGCCAAGTATATTGATCCCATGGGCCTTGGGAAAACTTTAATTTTTGCAGCATCTGATGACCATGCAGATATGGTTGTCCGGATGTTTAAAGAGGAACTGGAAGAAATACATGGGTCTATTGATGATAACACTGTGATGAAGATTACTGGCTCTATTAAAAATCCATCCCAGGCGATTAGACTGTTTAAAAATGAACGATTACCAACCGTTGTTGTAACGGTGGACTTGTTAACAACTGGTATTGACGTACCTGCTATAACGAACCTGGTATTTTTAAGAAGGGTACGTTCTCGTATCCTTTATGAGCAAATGCTAGGTCGTGCGACAAGACGCGATGATGAAATTGGAAAGGACCATTTCTCTATTCATGATGCGGTTGGTATCTATGAATCATTAAAGCCATATACGACGATGAAACCTGTGGTGAAAAGTCCCAAAGTGACGGTAGAGCAATTGGTTGGAGAGCTCGAACAACTCGAAGACCATGTACAACAGCAAAGCCATAAAGAAGAGTTGATTGCAAAAATTCAACGGAAAAAGCAGCGTTGGCAAGAAGAAGACCATGAGAATTTCAAAGTGCTTTCAGGTGGTAAATCAGTAAATGACTTTGTAGATTGGATAAAACAGTCTGATCCAAAGCAAGTCACCGAAAAACTAACGTCGAATAAAAACATTTTACAGTATTTGGATGAGAATCGAGGAAGACCTGTACTTCAGTATATCTCAACACACGAGGACAAAATACGAGAAGTTAGCCGTGGATATGGTAATGCTGATCAACCGGAAGATTATTTACAAAGCTTCAAACAGTTTATTGAAGAGAACATGAACTTACTGCCTGCCCTTAAAGTGGTATGTACCCGACCAAAAGAATTAACCCGTGGACAATTAAGAGAGTTAAGGGTCGCATTAGACCAAAAGGGTTTTACCGAAAAGGGCCTGCAAACTGCGTGGCGGGATGCGAAGAATGAAGATATTGCTGCAGACATTATTAGTTTCATTCGGCAACAAGCAATTGGAGATCCGCTTGTCGGTCATGAAGAACGGATAAAAAAAGCAATGAAGAAAATCTATTCAATAAAAGCATGGCCACCATACCAAAAATCCTGGTTGGAGCGGATTGAAAAACAACTGTTAAAAGAGTCAGTACTAGATCCTGACCCAGAAAAAGCATTTAACGTCGAGCCATTTAAAAGTCGCGGAGGCTATAAACAACTAAACAAGATATTTGATGGAGAATTAAATGACATTGTAAGTAAAATCAACTATGCATTATACGATGAGAGGGAGCAAGCATAAAAAATGGGCAACCAACAGATTGTACAGAAGCTTTGGAACTTATGTAACGTATTACGTGATGATGGGATTACCTATCACCAATACGTGACTGAATTAACGTATTTACTATTTTTAAAAATGATGAAGGAAACAGATAACGAAAAATCTATTCCAGAAGAATATCGATGGGATTCACTTATCAGCATTCATGGTCTTGAACTAAAAACACATTACCAAAGACTCCTTATTGATTTAGGAAACGAAGGTAACGATGTTTTAATGCAAATCTATACGAATGCTAAGACAAATATTGATGAGCCTAAAAACCTTGAGAAAATCGTTCGCTCTATTGATGAGTTGGATTGGTACACTGCGAAAGAAGAAGGTTTAGGCGACCTTTACGAGGGTTTATTAGAAAAGAATGCAAGCGAAACAAAATCAGGAGCGGGACAATACTTCACCCCGCGTGTTCTTATAGATGAGATAGTAAAACTCGTAAATCCAAAACCAGGTGAACGTTGTAACGACCCGGCAGCTGGAACATTTGGTTTCATGATAGCTGCTGATCGACACGTACGCCAGCAAACAGATGATTATTTTGACTTAGGTGAAAAAGAAGCTGAATTCCAAAAGAATAAAGCTTTTACAGGAGTCGAGCTCGTTAAAGATACACACCGTTTAGCTCTAATGAATGCCATGTTGCATGACATTCAAGGAGAGATTACTTTAGGAGATACTCTGTCAGAAGTAGGTAAAAGCTTAAAGAACTATGATGTTATCATGACAAATCCTCCATTTGGTACAAAACAAGGAGGAGAACGTCCAACGCGTGATGACTTAACATTTGCAACCACGAATAAACAGTTAAACTTCCTGCAACATATTTATCGTGCATTAAAGCCGGATGGTAAAGCACGTGCAGCTGTAATTTTGCCAGATAATGTTCTGTTTGAAGGTGGAACTGGAGCAAAAGTCCGTGAAGATCTAATGGATAAATGTAATTTACATACAATCTTACGGTTACCAACCGGTATTTTCTACGCACAAGGTGTCAAGACAAATGTTCTATTTTTCACTCGTGGCAAAGTAGATAAAAACAATACCAAAGATGTTTGGGTGTACGATCTACGAACAAACATGTCGAAGTTTGGAAAACGGACCCCGTTAACAGAAAAACATTTTGAGCCCTTTATGGAAGCTTATCAAACTGAAGATAGATCAAAAGTTGAAGATGAACGTTTTAACGCCTTTACAAGAGAAGATATTTTGAAAAAAGATAATAGCCTAGATATTGGTTTAATTGAAGATGACTCTCTGTCTATATATGAAAACCTTCCAGATCCAGTTGATTCTGCTGAAGAAGCAATTACTAAACTTAACCAAGCTATAGGCTTATTGAATGAGGTAGTAACAGAGCTTCGTGCTGTTGAAAATGGGAAGAGCCATGAAGTCTCAACAGAAGAAATAAGTAAGGTCGCTGAAACTTTTGAGGTGGGCAATGATGAGTAAGAAGGTTAAAAAAAAGAAAACAATTGAAGAAATGTTAGAAGAAGCCTTGGTTCCTGAAGAAGAGCAGTCTTATGAAGTGCCAGGGAATTGGATTTGGGTAAAATTAGGATACGTAGCTCAATTTATTAATGGTGATAGAGGAAAAAATTATCCTTCAAGAAATGACCTAATTACTAATGGAGTTCCTTTTATTAATGCTGGACATTTAATTGATGGCAAACTAGATATGGGAAGCATGAATTATATATCAATTGAAAAGTTTAATTCGTTAGGAAGTGGAAAAGTTTCTAATAGTGATGTTTTGTATTGCTTACGAGGAACTTTAGGAAAGACTGCTGTTGTTAGTGATGTAGAAAAAGGTGCGATTGCTTCTTCATTAGTTATTATAAGAGCAAATAAAAAAGTTAACTATATCTTTTTATATTATTACTTAGTTAGTTCTCTTGGCAGGAAAATGATAAAAGTTCATGATAATGGATCGGCACAACCTAATTTGTCTGCTAATAATGTAAAGAAATATACCTTCCCCTTTCCACCATATGAAGAACAAAAACGAATTGCTGAAAAAGTTGAACGCCTTTTAAATAAAATTGATGCAGCAAAGCAATTGATTGATGAAGCAAAGGAAACTTTTGAACTTCGTCGAGCAGCGATTTTGAATAAGGCTTTTCGGGGTGAATTGGATGATAATGTTAGTAGGAATGAGTCTGATAATCAAGATAAAATAGATGGTGTACCGTACTTGTTACCTTCTGGGTGGAAATGGGTAGCGTTAGAACAAATTACGGATTTTGAAAATGGAGATAGAAGTTCTGCTTACCCGAAGGCCGAAGAACTTGTCAACCAAGGTATTCCATTTTTATCTACGAAAGAATTAAAAGGTAACGTTATTAAGTTTGATGAAAATACCAAATATATTACAGAAAAGAAGTTTAATACACTTCGTAGTGGTAAATTAAAAAATGATGATATATTAATGTGTATAAGGGGGAGTGTAGGTAAGGTAGGTTTATTTAAAGGTTCAAATGAAACTAATACAGGTTTCGTTAATGCTCAACTTGTTATCTTAAGAAGTCAACAGACAATTGTTCCTAAGTATTTATTGGCTTACTTATCTTCACAAATATTTAACAATCTTCTAGAGAAAGTAACAACAGGGAGTGCGCAGCCACAGTTATCTGTGAAAGAGCTTAAACAAGTATTATGTCCGTTACCTCCAGTAGAAGTTCAAAGGGCTATCATATATAAAACTGATAAGATTATTAGTAAAATAGAAAAAGAATATTTAATACTTAGTAATATTAACTTTGCACATTTGAAAAGTAGTGTTCTTTCAAAAGCTTTCCGCGGGGAACTTGGAACAAACAATCCCTCAGATGAAAATTCGATTGAATTATTAAAAGAAGTACTCCAAAAACAAATGTAATTACTATTTTTTTGACCATATTCAGACCACAAACATATATAGCAGTAGATTGGCCAGTTTTCCTTAAATATAGTGCCTGTCACCCGAAACTTCAAGAGTTCTTGAATCCCGGTAATACTATTAGCTTTGGTCAAGATACAGCAACTTTATTCTACCAAAAGGATCCTTACTTTACTGGTGATAAGATAAAAATACTAATCCCTAAAATGTCAAAATTCAACGAGTTAATAGCATTATATATTATCACTTGTATGAGGAAAGCTTTTGCAAATTTTTCTTGGGGTTCTAGTTCTTTCAATGAGAATATAATAAATAAAGTTTCAATTCTTTTACCCACCAAGGATGGTAAGGTGGATTATGAATTAATAGAGAACTATATTAAATCTTTGTATAAGCAACAAGTAAATACTTTATTTAAAGAATACAACTTTAAAAATTCAAAGGATAAAAATTTTAAACGGCATAAATAAAATTAATCGATATGTTGTGTACACTATAACCGTTATTGTTTTTTTATCATAGTTTGCTGGACTTCGTCAATATACTTATTTACGCACCATTTTGAACAGAACTTTTTCCCATGAATATCTTTATGTGATTACGGCCACTGAAATGTACCACCTCTGACATATTATTTACCACCGAGTGACACAAAATGTACCAGTAAATGCCATGTGTTTACCACCTAATACCTTTGTATAATTAATGGGCACACCTGTGGGTGTGACATTACTATATGGAGGTGTTTTTTTATGATCCATTATCAAAAGATATCGGAATTAGACGATGAGGGAATCAGTCTTAGAGGCATTGTTGCAAGTACCGGTAACTCTCGTCAAAAAGTAACAGAGATCATCAGCTTGGCTAAAAAGAAAGGATTAGTGTTTCCGTTAGACGAAGAAATGACGGACCAATTGAAGACTGTAACTGCTAAACTAAAATAGTCAATTATTGATCAATAAGATTGAACACTTTTTGCCAATACAGCACTCCTTCCATATATGATAGATAGATAGAATTTATTATCGTATATGGAGGAAAAAAAGGTGGAAAAGTGGAGAATGTATAACCAAATTTCTCAATTAAGAGAATTAGGTTTTTCAAAAAGCAGGATTGCTAAGAAGTTAGGGATTGCAAGGGGGACTGTAAATAAGTATTTAGATAGAAATCCTGAAGAAATGTCACTTTGGCTTTCTTCTACGAAGAGTCGAATCCGAAAACTAGATAAGCATAAAAAGGAGATTTTAGGTTGGTTAAGGGAACATCCAGATCTTTCATCAGCTCAGATTTTTGATTGGTTAGACGAGAAATATGAAGAAATTGAGGTTGGTGAAAGTTCCGTCCGGCGGTATGTTAGAGAGATCCGCAAAGAATACAATATTCCTAAAACAACAAAAAAACGTGAATATGAAGCAATTCCTGAATTACCAATGGGGTTTCAAGTACAGGTCGATTTTGGCCAGTGTTGGCAATTAAACGAACAAGGTCAATCAGTTAAACTCTATGTAGTTGCATTTGTACTTTCACATTCGCGTTATAAATATATGGAATGGCTAGATCACCCTTTTACCACAAGAGATTTAATAGAAGCACATGAAAATGCATTTCGAGAATTTGGTGGGAAACCAAAGGAGATGGTTTATGACCAGGACAACATCATTATAGTAAGTGAAAACAATGGGGATATCATATATACAAAACAATTTGAATCCTATCGCCGACAAGAGAAATTTAAAGTGTATGCTTGTCGAGGATTTGATCCAGAAAGCAAAGGAAAAATTGAAAATGTGATTGGTTTTATTAAGAAGAATTTCGCAAAGCATCGGCC
Source organism: Virgibacillus sp. DJP39 (assembly GCF_049310925.1). Lineage (NCBI taxonomy): Bacteria > Bacillati > Bacillota > Bacilli > Caryophanales > Bacillaceae > Virgibacillus > Virgibacillus sp. DJP39. The sequence goes on from NZ_JBMERP010000120.1 coordinate 6,054, forward strand.
CTATACTACGTTAGATGATTGGAATAAACAAGGGAGGTTGTGGCTTGAACGAAGAGGAAATGGAATGGTTCATAATACAACAAAAAAAGACCAGTCGATGTTTTCCAAGAAGAAAAACAACATTTACGACCAGTCAGGGTGCTTATCTCGGTACCAGCCAAAGATAAGCTAACTAATTCAAATTCTGATTCTAGTATAACAAGGGTTGTTCGTAAGGACAATACCATTTTGTATAAAGCTAATCGGTACTCCGTACCATTAGGCACGTATAGTGATTTCGGAAAAGATTTTCAATTAAACATTCAAGAGAACATACTACGTATAATTGACACTGAAACTGGAGAAATAATTGGCACACACGAAATTTCAAATCAAAAAGGGTTGCTGATACAAGAACGTGCTCACAAAAGAGATCGTTCAAAAGGAATCCCTGCATATATTGAGAGTACGGCTGATAAGTTTGAAAATAAATCATTAGCTCTCCAATATTTAGCTGAAGTGAAAGAGCAATACCCAAGATATATGCGAGATCAACTTCAGCTCTTAAATAAAGTATGGGAAAGTTTCCCTAAGTCCTATATTAATCAGACTCTACTGTTGTGTGTAAAGCAAAAGCTTTACAGTGCGTCAGAGTTCCATGATATGGCAAAGCACTTAATGGTGCAGAAGCCTGTTGAAGCAGCTAAACCACCAAAAAAAATACAAGCTCTACATCAGGAATCATCTTATTTATTAGACATAAAACTTCCTACAAGTGACCTGTCTATCTAAATGGACATTATGGAGGGAGGTGATTCTTCATGAGTACGTATAAAGAGCTAGAAACCATTCTACGGAAATTACGATTCGTCGAAACGTCCGAACACTTACCTGAACTGATAAAGAAAGGAGAACGTCAGTCATTATCCTATACTAGTTTTCTATTGGAAGTTATGGAATATGAACAAAAAAGACGGGAAGAAAAATTGATTGAAAAAAGACTTAAATGGGCAACTTTCCCCATATATAAGACATTAGATGAATTTTCCCTAGAGGAACAACCGTCATTAAAGAAACAACAATTTAACCAGTTGGTAGATTTAGCATGGCTAGATCAGCTGTATAATCTTATTCTTCTAGGTCCTACTGGTGTAGGGAAAACAACCTTGGCCATTGGTTTAGGTATAAAAGCTATATACGAAGGATATAAAGTATCCTTTATATCAATGGGAGAACTGGTTCATGTGCTAAAAACAGAAGAAATAACTCGAAAATCCCAGTTGCGATTAAAAAGGATAAGAAACTCAAATCTAGTGATAATAGACGACCTTATGTTTATGGCAATGGACCAACGTGAAGCTAATTTATTCTTCCACTTTATAAATGAGTTATATAATCAATCCTCAATCATCTTAACGTCTAACAAGGGACCAGGTGATTGGGGTGAACTACTGGGAGATCCGGCAATTACTGCAGCAATATTAGATAGAATTATTCATCGAGCTGAAGTAATTCAATTATCAGGAGACAGCCTTCGATTAAAAAATCGAAGTACGATATTTAATAAAGAAAGTGTTCAAAATTAATGAGCAAAAAGTGTTCAATTTAACTTGACGGTTACAAGACCTGGTGCCTGTCACTTCCCGATAAAAAGGTGTACCAAATTGGTACACCTTTTTGAGTACAATAATCTTTTAGTGTATTAGCTAGCAGGATTTTACATATTTATTATAGAACTTATT
>NZ_JBMERP010000121.1:0-7625 GCF_049310925.1 Virgibacillus sp. DJP39
CCTTTTACATGAAATTGTCTGGTAGTTATAGCGGAGAAGTCACACCTGTTCCCATACCGAACACAGTAGTTAAGCTCTCCAGCGCCGATGGTAGTTGGGACTTTGTCCCTGCAAGAGTAGGACGCCGCCAGGCAACCAATAAGCGAAGATACGTTATCCCGTATCTTCGCTTATTTTTTTACCGTTCGGGAAACGGTAAATTCCGTAGACTGTAAGATAACTACGCACTTAAGCAAGAGTCCAGTGCCCTTCAGACCTTCAGGTGCCTATTTGTAACAGCAGTTCGATATTAGTATAGTAAAACGACCTACATTTGAAGTTGCGAGGGAACAGGTCAAACGGCATCAAGGACACCTGCGATTTTTAGTAGTAAATAAAGTATAAAAGCTTTCTTTCTGCATAAGTGTAACTAAGGCTTAGCGATAAACCAATTTTTCCAAATTTGTATAGATGAACGATAAAATCAAAATCAAAAAACCGTAAACCGTATAAAATTATTGATACTATGTTGTAGAATGAATAATATAGATAGTAATTGAGGTGTTTATATGACAGAAGCTATTGATCAAATTTTTGGGGATAACTTTTCTGTGATTATGCTAAGGATAGTTATCGCGTTGTTCCTTTCAGGTCTAATTGGCTTTGAACGTGAAATGAAAAATCATTCAGCAGGTTTTCGAACGCATATTCTTGTAGGCGTTGGCGCCTGTCTAATGATGTTACTATCCTTGTTCGGATTTGAGTCATTTATCAATTCATCTGGTAACATTCGTTTTGATCCAACTCGTATTCCTTCATATGTAATAAGTGGGATTGGCTTCTTAGGTGCGGGAACAATTATGGTGAATGGGATGACCATTCGTGGGTTAACCACAGCTGCATCAATATGGACTGTTGCTGGACTGGGTCTTGTGGTTGGTGCAGGTATGTATGCAGTAGCAGTATTTACGACCATCGTTATTTTGCTCAGTTTAGTATTTCTTAATAATTTTGAGAAGCTCTTTAGAAAAGGAATATATTCTAATCTAATTGAGATTGTTGCATTACCGGATTTAAAGATTAATAATATTATATCTGTTTTTGAAAAATTTGAATTAACGATTAAAAAAGTTGAAATTGAAAGAGTAGATAAAGATACCAGAAATATTTTTATAAAAATAGAACAAAATGCCAGTTTGGACCGAGTGGCATTATTTGAAGAAATATCAAAAATAGATCAAATTAAGAACATTATTGAAAGAAATTAAACTAATTTCCTAAAGAAAAAGCACTTGTACCGGGTAATTCCGTGCAAGTGCTTTTTGTTTTTTAGATTTTTCGTTTTAATTTTACGACTGTTGGCGAAAATAGTTTTGAACAATGTATTTGCTCTATGTTCTTTTTTTTCGTATAATACAATTAAAGTCAAAGATAGTCAAAGTCAAGAATGTGGTTAGCCTATGTTGCTTGTATATCAATACCATCACTCATATGATAACGAGGAGGAGCACTTTTGAGTAATATATCTGATATCATAGAACAGCATTTGAAGAAGATATTGGAAGCAACAAGACAAGATACGATTGAAATTAAGCGAAGTGAAATCGCAGATCAATTCCAATGTGTTCCATCGCAAATAAATTATGTGATTAATACACGGTTTACTGTGGAAAAGGGTTATATAGTAGAAAGTAAGCGAGGCGGTGGAGGGTATATACGAATTATTCGTATAAAGTATCAGGAAAAGTCAGATCTTATTGACGAAATTATAGACCTTATTAACCCCGCCGTTACACAGCAGGCATCGCTTGATATATTGGAACGTCTGCTTGAAGAAGAGTTAATTACAACCAGAGAGGCAAAGATTATGTTAAGCGCAATTGACCGTAACGTTTTGGCGTTTCAATTACCACTACGAGATGAAGTAAGGTCACGCTTGTTAATAGCAATGCTCACTACACTGAAATACTTAAATTTATAAAGGGAGGGGAACTAATGGAATGTCAGGAATGTAAGCAGCGACCTGCATCCTTACACTTTGCACGTGTTGTAAATGGAAATAAAACGGAGATACATCTTTGTGACATTTGTGCGAAAGAGAAAGGTTATTTGACATATCCAGAGGAAGGTTATTCTCTGCATAGTTTATTGACAGGGTTATTTAATTTTGATGCAACATCTATTGCTACGCAAAATCAATCAGATAATCAGGAAACAAAGGAATTGCAGTGTCCTAAATGTGAGATGACTTTTTCCCAATTTAAACGTGTTGGTAAATTTGGATGTGCGGAGTGTTACAAAACATTTTCAGATCACCTGGATCCTGTGTTTCGCAGAGTACATAGCGGAAATACAAAACACTATGGAAAAATCCCTAAACGTCAGGGAGGAAATATACACACAAGAAAGCAAGTAAATGAATATAAAGAGAAATTGACACAATTAGTCAGCAATGAAGCTTTTGAGCAAGCTGCTGAGATAAGAGATAAAATACGTGATCTGGAAAAAGAGATGCGTCAGTCTGAGGGTGGTGATCAAGCATGACATTACAACATTTTATGAATGAAGCAATTTCTCCGTGGATGCGATGTGATGGACCTGATAGTGATATCGTTTTAAGTAGTAGAATAAGACTAGCACGTAACTTTGCGTATGCCGCATATCCGATTATTGCTGAAAACGAAGAGTTAGAAAAAATTAGGGAATTCTTCAAAAAGGAATATGATCATCAGTCTTTCCAGGATTACGAGGACTTCCAATTCATTTCAATGCGTGATTTAAGTGCAATTGAAAAGCGTGTCTTAGTGGAGAAACATTTAATTAGTCCCCATCTGGCTAAGCACTCTGAAACTGCTGCTACCCTTATTTCCAAAAGTGAACAGGTATCTGTAATGATTAACGAAGAGGATCATATTCGAATCCAATTATATTTTCCTGGTTTCCAATTAAATAAAGCGTTGGAAAAAGCATTCGAATTTGACGATTGGTTGGAAGAAAAGGTTAATTATGCATATGATGAAACTAGAGGCTATTTGACCAGTTGCCCAACAAATGTTGGTACAGGGATGAGAGCTTCCGTTATGATGCACCTGCCTGCTCTAACACTTACCCAGCAAATAAACCGAATGATTCCAGCTATCAACCAACTAGGTCTTGTTGTTCGTGGAATCTATGGTGAGGGTAGTGAGGCAGAAGGAAATGTATTTCAAATTTCCAATCAAATTACGCTTGGAAAATCTGAAGGAGATATCGTTCAGGATTTGCAAAGCGTTGTACAGCAATTAATTGAACAGGAAAGAAAAGCAAGAACTAGAATCATGGAAGAATCCAGTACACAGCTTGAAGATCGAATTTATCGGTCATACGGAGTGTTGGAGCACAGTAGAATTATAGAATCAACTGAGGCAGCTAAATGTTTATCAAATGTTCGACTGGGAATTGATCTGGGTATGATTAAAGATGTATCAAAAAACATACTTAATGAATTAATGGTTTTAACTCAGCCGGGTTTCCTTCAGCAATATGCAAAGGAATCTTTAACACCAACAGAACGGGATGTAAGAAGAGCTACACTTATCCGTGAAAGATTACAATTAGAGAAAAAGTAGGAGGAAAGCCATATGATGTTTGGACGTTTTACAGAAAGAGCTCAGAAAGTTTTGGCGCTATCACAGGAAGAGGCAGTTCGGCTTGGGCATAATAATATCGGTACAGAACATATATTACTAGGCTTAGTACGTGAAGGAGAAGGTATTGCTGCTAAAGCATTGCAATCACTAGGATTAGAAATTGAAAAAATCCAACAAGAGGTGGAGCAGTTAATTGGTGTTGGGAAACAACCAATGCAAACAATTCACTATACCCCACGTGCTAAGAAAGTTGTTGAACTGTCACAGGATGAGGCAAGGAAGCTTGGCCATTCCTATGTAGGTACAGAACATATTCTGTTAGGCCTTATTCGTGAAGGAGAAGGCGTTGCAGCACGTGTTCTAAACAATTTGGGTGTTAGCTTAAATAAATCAAGACAACAGGTATTGCAGCTATTAGGAAGCAATGAATCACAAGCAAATCGCCAGGGGCGCGGTGGGCAAGCAACAAGTGCAAACACACCTACCCTTGATTCGTTAGCACGTGATCTGACGGCTATTGCAAAAGAAGGAAATGTTGATCCGGTTATAGGTCGCGGGAAAGAAATTGAACGTGTGATTCAAATACTTAGTCGACGGACCAAGAATAACCCGGTGCTCGTTGGAGAGCCTGGTGTTGGTAAAACAGCTGTAGCTGAAGGATTAGCACAGCAAATAGTAGATAATGAGGTGCCTGAAACGCTACGTGACAAACGGGTTATGACGCTTGATATGGGTACCGTTGTAGCTGGTACAAAATATCGTGGTGAGTTTGAGGATCGATTAAAAAAGGTTATGGAAGAAATTAGGCAAGCCGGTAATATTATATTATTTATCGATGAGTTGCATACATTAATTGGTGCTGGTGGTGCAGAAGGTGCAATCGATGCATCAAATATATTAAAACCATCACTTGCTCGAGGAGAGCTTCAATGTATTGGTGCTACAACGCTTGATGAGTATCGCAAGTATATTGAGAAGGATGCTGCACTAGAACGCCGTTTTCAACCAATTCAAGTTGATGAGCCAACGCTTGAAGAAACAATTTTGATTTTACGCGGGCTTCGTGACCGCTATGAAGCACATCATCGTGTCACAATCACAGATGAAGCAATAGAAGCGGCAGCTAATCTTTCTAATCGTTATATAACTGACCGGTTTTTGCCAGACAAAGCAATTGACTTAATTGATGAAGCTGGTTCAAAAGTACGCCTGCGTTCTTACACAATTCCACCAAATTTAAAAGAATTAGAGCAAAAGCTTGAAGAAGTTCGTAAGGAAAAAGATGCGGCGGTACAAGGGCAGGAATTTGAAAAAGCAGCTTCTTTACGGGATTCAGAACAAAAGCTTCGTGAAGAATTAGAGAAAACAAAAAATAAGTGGAAAGAAAAGCAAGGCCAGGAAGACTCGGAAGTTACGATGGAAGACATCGCAGCAGTAGTATCTATCTGGACAGGAATCCCTGTAATCAAACTAACCAAAGACGAGAGTGCCCGGTTATTAAAAATGGAAGAGACGTTGCATAGCCGTGTAATAGGTCAAGAAGAAGCAGTAAAGGCTGTTTCCAAAGCGATTCGTCGTGCAAGAGCGGGATTGAAAGACCCAAAACGTCCAATTGGCTCGTTTATTTTCCTAGGACCGACTGGAGTAGGAAAAACAGAACTTGCCCGTGCGCTGGCTGAATCCATGTTTGGCGAAGAAGATGCAATTATTCGTGTTGATATGTCTGAGTATATGGAGAAACACTCAACATCAAGACTGGTTGGTTCACCACCAGGTTATGTAGGATATGAAGAAGGTGGACAATTAACTGAAAAGGTTCGTCGTAAACCATATTCTGTGGTTTTACTTGATGAAATTGAGAAGGCTCATCCAGAAGTGTTTAACATTCTGTTGCAGGTACTAGAAGACGGTAGGTTGACTGATTCAAAAGGTCGGCTAGTAGATTTCCGGAACACTGTAATAATTATGACTTCAAACGTTGGTGCAAGTGAGCTTAGGAAAAGTAAAAGTGTTGGCTTTAACCTGGAGGAAGAAGGCCGAGACTATAAAGACATGAAAGCTAAGATAACAGAAGAATTGAAGAAAGCATTCCGTCCAGAATTCTTAAATAGAATTGATGAGACGATTGTGTTCCACTCTTTAGAGAAAAAACATATGAAAGATATTGTTACTCTAATGGTTCAACAACTTCAAAAGCGTCTGAAACAAAGTGACATTGACTTTTCTCTTACCGATAAAGCATTGGAGAAAGTTGCCAATGAAGGATTTGACCCTGAATACGGTGCACGACCACTACGTCGTTCTATCCAAAAGAATATTGAGGACTTGTTATCTGAAGAATTACTGAAGGAAACAATTTCAAAAGGGGAAAAAATTAAAGTTGGATTAAATAATAAAGGTGAATTTACAATTCTACCTTAGAAGAGATGAAAAAATGCAGTAAAAAGCTAGAAGGGTGCACCTTCTAGCTTTTTACTATCTCTTGTGAATGATTTTGCGTGGTAGAGTGGATATTGTGGCATAAGTTAGAAAAAAGTTTATAAAATTGATAAAAACCTGTAACCTTAAGCGAACTTATTTCGTATACAATAGATGTACAGGTTGAAAGGGATGATTCATTTTGGCTAAACGAAAAACAAAATATGTATGCCAGGATTGTGGCTATGAGTCTGCCAGGTGGATGGGAAAATGCCCTGGATGTAATAACTGGAACACCCTAGTTGAAGAAATTGAGCCTGTAAACAACAGTCGTCATACTTCCGGGGGAGCTCAAATTATACAAAGAAAACCAGAAAAAATAACGGCGATAGAATCAGATAAAGAGCCTCGAATCACAACACAAATGAAAGAATTTGACCGTGTACTAGGGGGAGGAGTAGTTCCTGGGTCACTCGTGTTAATCGGAGGTGATCCTGGTATTGGTAAATCAACCTTACTCTTACAGATTTCATCGCAATTAGCAGACAAACAGCTGCCAGTACTGTATATTTCGGGAGAAGAATCAGCAAAACAAACGAAACTACGTGCAGACAGATTAGAAATTAAGTCCGACTTGCTGTACGTTTTGGCTGAAACAAATCTATATGATATTTCAAATCAAATTGCTCAACTAAAACCATCTTTTGTTGTAATTGATTCGATACAAACGGTATTTAGGGAGGAAGTAGCAAGTGCTCCCGGTAGTGTTACACAGGTTCGTGAATGTACAAGTGAGCTAATGAAAATCGCAAAATCTAATGGAATTCCAATTTTTATCGTTGGTCATGTAACGAAGGAAGGGTCAATTGCAGGTCCTAGAATACTGGAACATATGGTTGATGCTGTTTTGTATTTTGAAGGTGAACGCCACCATACGTATAGAATACTTCGAGGGGTAAAAAACCGTTTTGGCAGTACAAATGAAATGGGAATTTTTGAAATGAAAGAAGTGGGATTAAGAGAGGTCATGAACCCTTCAGAAATATTTCTTGAAGAGCGTTCCCAAGGTGCTGCTGGTTCCACCGTTGTAGCGTCGATGGAGGGGACAAGGCCAGTACTTGTAGAGATACAGGCGTTGATTTCACCATCAAGCTTTGGTAATCCTCGTAGAATGGCAACGGGAATTGACAGTAGTCGTGTACCTTTGCTAATGGCTGTCCTTGAAAAACGTGTTGGTCTTATGCTGCAAAATCAAGATGCTTATGTGAAAGTTGCTGGTGGGGTAAAGTTAGACGAGCCCGCTATTGATTTAGCGATTGCAGTCAGTATCGCATCTAGCTTCCGGGATCAACCAACCAATCCTGATGATATATTTGTAGGGGAAGTTGGTCTGACAGGTGAGATAAGGCGTGTTTCCAGGATCGAGCAAAGAGTTCAGGAAGCCGCTAAAATGGGATTTAAGCGGGTTATTTGTCCAAAGAGAAACATTGATGGATGGACACCACCAGATGCGATTCAAGTTATTGGTGTCAGCACCGTACAAGAAGCACTTGAAATTGGAGTATCCAGGTAGTTACAATGGTTTAATATTCCAAATAA
>NZ_JBMERP010000122.1:0-7563 GCF_049310925.1 Virgibacillus sp. DJP39
ATATTTTAATAAAGGCTATCTATATTCCCCCTTTAAGTGGTATAATAAAATTAACTTATTGATGTTCGTTTTAGCAAAACAAGATATTTGTAATAACTTTCTAGTGATTATCATCGTCTTGAATTATTATCTTGAACCAAAAAGTAATAAACGTGCTATAAAGGCACATGGAGGAATTTTCTTATGAGTAACGGTACAGTAAAATGGTTTAACGCAGACAAAGGTTTCGGTTTTATCGAGGTTGAAGGTGGAGAAGATGTATTCGTACATTTCTCAGCAATTCAAGGCGACGGTTTCAAATCATTAGATGAAGGACAAGCAGTTTCTTTTGAAATTGAAGAAGGCAACCGCGGACCACAAGCAGCAAATGTTGAAAAAGCGTAAATAAACATTATGAAAGCTCTTCTCATATGAGAAGAGCTTTTTTACTTTTAGTTTGTTAAGGTGAAAAAGTTACAGAAGATAAAAACACAGCCCTTATTGTGATCTTCGTATGATCAAAAATAGAAGGGACAGTCCCAGTGGAAGCAAAAGAACCACGTCGCCATGCTAAAATAATTAGTAGCAAGGAGAGGATACGAAGATGAATCGTATAGTCAGGAACATGAGTATTATTTCATCTAGCAGCATAACACTTGGAGTAATTGGTTTTTGTATTGGTTACATTGGGGAGGATGAGCTGAAGGATTGGGTGGGGATCTTATATGGCTTCATTGGATTTGGATTAGGATTTATCGCTTCCATTGTTGTACTAATCATTCAGTTTTCATTGAAAAGATAGCAGCGAAATTTAAAGGTTATTTGCTGACTTCATTGGTGAAGTGCTCATGTTCTATGCAAGTAATTTTAGTATTTAATAGAAAAGGAAGCAAATGAAACCGTCTCTCTGATCATGATACTTGACGCGTTCATATGATCACGAATGAATTCTGATTCTTAATTGCCATCAACTGATTCACTTTCCAATGATACAGTTTCGAGTATAGGCAGACAGGATATTCATTCGATCTTGAATCGACCAGACACATGGTTACTTCATATTTCTTACTTATTCTTTCGCCAATTGTTTTTTCTTCTATTTTCTTTTTAACTCTATAATTTCTTTAATCGGTTTTTTTATTGCCCATTTATGAGGGGATTGAACACTATCAATAAAATTGAAATTTTTCTTTTACTAAAATAACCAATTAGGCGTGGACCTTTGATATAATAGAGCGAACAATAGATTAGTTTCACATGAGGGTTAGGCGCACTTGTACCTTTTAGGAGACTTCCTAAAAAGGGGGTGTTGCTTATGGATATGGAAAATGTGTTAACGCTGATGATTTCTTTCGGTATGTTGATTGCTTTTATCATGTCCAACCAAAATAAAAAATAATCCCTCATGTGATTTTTACAGGTCAACCTGAGGGATTATTTTCTCTTTAGTGCGACCTTCCCCTCTTGATGGGGTTAGTCTATTGTACCGTTCCATGTCTCTAGCATGGGACGGTTTTTTATTATATGATTTTCTAATTACAGTATACCTCATTTTGACTAATTGTTAAACATTTTAATTTTTTCTCAGTTCATTTTATGTGTTTGTTTCTTTTATTGATTCTTAGTTTTTACAGCCGTTTTTATTACAAGTAATTTTAGAATTAGTATTTACCCAATGACTAGACTTTTCATTGGTAAACCATTATTTTTACTTCCTCCTACTTATATTAGGAGATTGCTATCTAATCATTTTCTTGTCCTAAGAAAGTCAAAAAGATTACAAGATGGGTCTAAACCTATCCAATTTCGTCACCAACCAACTATTCAAAAATTGTAGCATCAAATTAAAAAGTTCCCGTGGAAGCATGAGAACCGTCTCTTCTATGTTATAATCTAATCATAATTCACAGTATTGTGTTTTCTTATCTTATCATTCATAAGGGGAATCGTTATGACTAATATTATCGACATTGTTCAATCACAAGTAATATCTTCCGTAAAGAAATTAGAGGATTTGGATAAGGCTATCAAATCCAGTTCCAATATTACATTTATTTTAACTGGGAACCTGACCACCACGAAACATTATATTGATCAATTAAAAAAGGCCAACAAGATTACGTTTATACATATTGACTTTATCGACGGACTTTCCAACACAAAAAGTGCCATTCAATACATTGCCGAGACCTGGAAGCCCGATGGAATTATCACAACCAAGAGCAACTTGATTAAATATGCAAAAGAAGAGGGGCTTATGACTATCCAACGCCTCTTCCTGATAGACCGGAATGCTTTAAAAAAAGGAATTGATATTGCGCACAGCTGTAAACCTGATGCAATTGAAGTGCTCCCAGGCTTGATGCCGTCTATTATTGATGAACTTACGAGACTGACTCTTCTGCCAATTATTGCCGGCGGATTAATCAGTAATAAAGAGGAAATTATGAGTGGATTGCAGGCAGGCGCATTGGCAATTTCATCTGGTAATCCGGAATTGTGGAATTTAGACCTATAATTTTTAGTTCACCCCCGCTCGTCACCCACGCTTTCTTCTACCTCCTCGTTCTTTTGTTTATTATCTTTTTTAAACCAGTGGCTGAAATTCTTAATCTCGTGTTCTTCAAAAAAGTTACCTATTCTTGTTATTAAAAATGTAACCAAAGTCGCAAAGATGACGAAACCGTAAAATCCAGCTCCAATACCGATTCCAACTCCCCCTGCATAAAATATCATTGCAGCAGAAGTCAACCCTTTGACACGTAACCCGTCTTTCAAAATAACACCAGCGCCTAAAAATCCTAATCCGGAAACAATTTGCGCTGCTAGTCTCATAGGGTCCATCATTAACCCACTGTCAGGCTCACTTAAATCAGCTGCACTTTCTATAGAAACTAATGTTATTAACGTGCACGCAACAGCTACATACGTATAAGTTTTAAGTCCAGCAGGTTTATTCTTGGAAGTTCGATCCCAGCCTATTAAAAAACCTAAGATTGCGCTGATAAGAATTCTAAAATACATTTCATGATCCCAAAAAAACGAAGCGATATATTCCATTATCCATGCTCCTTAATCACTTTCTTTTTTTACTTTCCCATTAAAAAATCACCCCATAAGGCAAAATCAATAACAGACACTATTCAGTGCCAGCCAGTAGAGTTTGCATTATGGGGTGATCTCTTCTGCTCTTCCCACATAAACAATATATTTTCTGTGTGTAAATCATATACCAACTAGCGATCTGTTGCAAGTTTATTTATAAAATTTAAAACATTTGTACAAAGCACTTAAGTACTAAAGAACTATTTTTACAAGCGGTTACATATAAGTGTTGCTCACATTCATTAGTTGTTGTACTATTATTAATAATCGAACAATAATATGTAACAGTTGTAGTCTGCGGGTAGAGACGAGGAGAACCCTATGACCATTAATTTGTATTACGTTCTTTGTGATACTTTTTATTGGCATGGGGTTCTTCTTTTTTTGCAGTTAATTTTCTTACAGCATAAATGCAACCAAAGCTTTAGCGAAAAGCCAAGTTTCCTAATATATAAACTCCAATGAATCTCACTATAGAGGTAAGAACGATTCACAAAAACGTACAAGGAGGAGAATGTATGAACAGAAAACTTTACAAATGGATGATGTGTGCTGGCTTGGCTGTTCTGTTGATGTGGATTTTGGCAACTCCCACTTCCAAGGCCTTGGCTGCAGAGGGAGAACCGCCTCTAATTATCACGGAGATTGTCAATAAGTCGGATGGAAATGGTCAACCTTATGAATATGTGGAAATCTTTAATAACACGTCACAGACTATTAATCTTGAAAACTACCAGCTGCAATACTTCACGAGCAGCATGACCAACCCGGCCAATGAATGGCCAATCACCAGCAAAACCATCAAAGCAAAAGACACACTAGTACTTTGGCTGAAAAAGTTTGATTATCCGAATGTGCCACTTTGGGATTTCAATTCAAATTATGAAGTACTGCTTAAGAAGGAAAACGTATTTGAAGTAGGACTGACTACATCAGGTCAGGGACTGCACGACAGCTCATTACGGCAAGTGGGCATTGCTGGTCCTGACGGGATTGCGATAAGTACAGCGTTAATCAACGAAGGGGGAGCCGATGGAATAACCAATAAAAGTATTGTCTATCAGGCAAGTGAATCGGTAGAAGTTACAAAAGTTCGCAGCAATGAAGTGGCGACACCTGGTGAACTTATCTCGGGGCAGGTCCCAGGTCCAGACGCACCAACAGAATTAAAAGCAACACCAATGAACCAGGCTATAGCGCTAAATTGGGAACCAGCTGAGGGTGCAGCAGCATACAATGTTTACGCTTCTGCCAGTACGGAACCTATTCATGTTCCCGTGGATACTTCCTATACTGCAGAAGGATTAACTAATGATCAGGCATATACGTTCAAAGTCACTTCCATTGACGTAGATGGCAACGAATCAGCAGGAAGTTCGGAGGTTACGGTAACACCACAGGAAGTTGTCGATACCCAATCCCCTATAGCTCCAGCAGGTCTAAAATCTACCCCTGGTGCTGATCATGTAACACTAAAATGGGATGAAAACAATGAGGGTGATCTTGCCGGGTATCGTATTTATATTAATGGAACAATCTATGATACTTCCGAGACAAACAGCATAACCATATCACCATTAGACTTAGGCAGAGATTATACCTTTGAAGTAACAGCACTGGATCATGTTGGTAATGAGTCTCCTAAATCAGCATTAGTTGCAGGCCCAAAAGAAAACGCACCTGTTCCAAGCCTGCTTATTACTGAAGTAGTACCTAACAGTGATAATTATGCCGGCTATGATGCGTTTGAATACCTGGAAGTTTATAATAACAGCGGTGAAACAATTGATTTAAAGGGTTATCATATCACGTCTGGAGGCTGGGATGTAGAAATTGCCGACTCCCTAACAATTGATCCATGGGGTACTCAGCTTTTTTGGACCAGAGTAGAAGAAATCCAGCCAATGACTTTAGAAGCATTTAACCATAATTACTTTTCTTCCTACAAAAACAAATATTTAAATGAAGAAGATTTAAAAATACTGGAAGACATCGGTGGCTTGGTTAACGGCGGGCGATCTGTAACTATCTTTGATCCGCAAGGGTTGGAAGTTGTGAACGCAACATATACTGGTGGCGATGTTTCTGTAGAGAACGCAGTCACATTTGGCTATCCAAAAGATGGAAGTTTAACAATGGAAAAACTGGCTGGTCATCAGCCAACAACACCAGGCTGGCTTGTTGCAGATCAGGCACCAGCAAGACCAATACTTCATGAAGAACCACCACAGACTCCAGCCAATATCCTGGCCGATGCTGGTAATGGTGAAGTTTCGCTAACATGGGACCCAAATCCAGAGAGCGACATTTATCGTTATCACATCTATAAGGATGGGGTCCTTGAGTTTTCTGTACCGCCAAGCGAGCAGGAATTTACGTTATCGCTGCTTATGGGAAATAAGGATTATGTGCTGGAAATGGCTGCAGAAGATACATCAGGAAATGTCTCGTTGAAGTCAGCACCACTAACAGTTACACCGTCCCATCAAATCATTACGCAAGAAGAAAGATCATCACACGGTATGGACCCTGACTACCAAGGTCTATGGGATATTAGCAAAGATGGTCCCGTCATTCCTGGGTTATTTCAGGACCTTGTACCACAGGGGATGACGTATTATAAGCAGAAAGACTGGCTTTTGACAGTTAACTATTTAGATGACGGCAGACCTGGAACATTAACAATAGTGGATGCAACAACTGAGAAGCTTGTAAAATCCGTATTATTGTACAACACAGATGGCTCACCATACACAGGGCATGCAGGAGGGATTACTGTCAGTCGGGACCATGTTTGGATTGCCTCAGAGCAATTCCTGTTCCAGTTAAAGGTTGGCGATTTGGTTTCAGCAGAAAATAATGCTGAACTACAGTTCGTGAATCAAATCCCAGTCCCTGTTGAAGCTGCCTATACCGTATATGATGAAGGTATCTTGTGGGTTGGGGAGTTTTATCAGTCAAGCGCTTACCCTACCGACCCCTCCCATCACCAAGAGAACCGTAACGGGGAGACTCAGTACGCATGGATGATCGGCTATGACCTTGAACGTAACAATGACATGCTTTCGAGTGAACATTGGAATGGCGATCCAAACAAGAACACAATCCCTGATTACGTCTTGTCAACTACTGGAAAAGTTCAGGGTGCAATTGTAAACAAGGCAGGGGTTACATTGAGCACGTCGTATGGGCGTGCAAATGACAGTGTTTTGTATCGATACGAACATCCATTGAAAGAGAATCCACATGATTCTGTAACTATAGACGGAAAAGAAGTACCACTCTGGTTCCTTGATGGTGCAACTTCAAAACCAAAGGAAAGTATTGAAGCTATCCCAATGCCAGAAGGAATTGTCGAAGTTCAAAAAGAGCTTTATGTTGTTTTCGAGTCAGGTGCCAACAAGTACCGGTATACAACTACCTACCCAATGGACCGCATGCTCAAAATTGATATGAAAGTCTTAATGAAAGATGATAAAGAAATTATTAAGGATGATCGGCAAGACGAGTGAATACTCATCGAAGTGCAAAACAGGCGTTTGCAAGCGTGTTCCGATCAGATGTACTCTCAAGAAAAATTAAATATTATTTAACACGTGAGTTCTATAATTCACGTGTTTTTTTATGATAAAAAAAGGAAATTTGCAATATACTGCCACATTTAAAATATACTACGAAATTATAACTGGATGTCTTTCTACAAATGGTTTCTTATCTCGATTTGCTAAATTAATCTGATGTCCTATATGTGAGTTTTTTATTTTGTTTTTATCCCCTAGTTTTATATTCATTCTTCCCACCACCAAACAAGTTACCCAATTTCGATTTGCCAATACTATTTTTTATTACCAATTTTCTTAATCAAATCGTTAAGCGTTTTTTCAGAGATCGGAACACTCTTTTCCTCTTTGATTGTACTTACGCTATTTCGAGCTTTTTCAAACAGATTCATCCTATTTATCCCCTTTCTATTACTAGAGTAACTGTTTTTCTCAAACAAGTAAGTGAACAGGCTTTACTTTTTACTTAACCAACAAATAGATCAATATCCCAACCATTACTACACTTACCGAATACAGTGGGATGATTATCTTTAACATAAAACTTCTCTGTTCTTTCAGCGCTTGTGCATGATTACTTTCCATTAACGCTAACTGCTTTTTAACATCTTGGTTAACCGACTTCATATAGTCACTCTGGACGTTCAACTTTAATTCAAATTGTTGTGTTTTCACTTTAAAATCTTCGCTCAAATCATTTATGTTGTGAGATAGCGCTTTATTCGAGCACGCTGCTTCCTTTTTCACATCCGTGATTTGGTCACTAACTTGATTTAACGATGTGTTCAGTTTGCTTTGTGTTTCCTTCCATGCTTCATCAAACTTCTTATCGAGTTGTGTTACTTTCGTCTTTACTGCTTGCTCAAGCTTTTGAACCGATTGTTCCTTATCCTTTAGTTCATTAGTTATATACGCTTTT
>NZ_JBMERP010000123.1:0-7316 GCF_049310925.1 Virgibacillus sp. DJP39
CTAAGGCTTTCGGATAACGGTTGATAATCAGGTCGGGACGGTTGATTCCACCGGATAACGGTTGATATCCGGCCAGGAAGGTTGATTCACGTATATCCCTTCAGACTTAGGTCCCTTCACCGGTACTAGGCCTTTATTTAAACAAAAAAACTGACTGAAGGGAATTAACGTCCATCCATTCAGTCAGTTTACATTTTCTTCTAGGTCCTGAAACGATGTAAGAAGCTTTGTAGTCTTTCGTTATCAGCGTTCTCAAGGACCTCCATTGGTGGCCCTTCTTCAGCAATAACCCCATCGTCCAGAAACAAAATGCGGTCTGCAATGTCACGAGCAAATTCCATCTCATGTGTAACAAGCACCATCGCCATCTCTCCCTCTTTGGCAATGTCGCGAATTACTTCAAGTACCTCACCAACAAGCTCTGGGTCCAGTGCGGAAGTTACCTCATCAAACAGCATGATCTTTGGTCGCATCACTAGAGCACGAGCCATTGCTACACGCTGCTTTTGTCCGCCGGATAGCTGGTTTGGGAAGTTGTCTAGTTTGTCACCAAGACCAACCTTCTCCAACATCTCAATCGAAAGTTTCTTAGCAGTTTTTTTATCTTCTTTTTGTACATGAATTGGTGCTGTCATACAGTTTTCCAAAATGGTCATATGTGGGAAAAGGTTAAAGTGCTGGAAAACCATCCCAATATCGCCACGAACCTGTCGCAAATGCTTTTCTGTTGCTGGAACGAATTCCTCGCCTTTTTTCATATGCCATAAGTTTTTTCCGTCGACAATAATGCTTCCGGAAGTTGGCTGTTCTAGTGTCATTAACATACGAATAATGGTTGTTTTACCAGATCCACTCGGGCCAATGACTGCAATCTTTTCTGCTGGTTGTATATCTAAATTAATGCCTTTAAGTACTTCTACATCACCAAATGATTTGTAAACATCCTTATATGAAACAATTGGTTCAGCCATTTTATCACTACTCCTTTTCTTCGTCTTATCTATTTGTCCGTTGCTTACCAGTCGCCTCCGCTTTTCTTGTCTAGCTTCGCGGGCTAGAGACTCGAGACAAGTCAATAGACACTTCGAGTAAAAAGAGCATTACTCTACGGTCTCTTGACTATGCTTGTCGTCTCTATCAAGCCCGCTCCGCTTTTCTTGATCCAGCTGCGGCTCCTTGGGGTTCGCGACATAAGCAAGGAACACTCCGAGTGCTAAGAGCATGCACTCTACGGTTCCTTGCTTATGCGTGTCACCCCAGACCAGTCGCCTCCGCTTTTCTCTCTAACCTGCTTTACTTCCTGTTGGTTCTTTTTTTTCAAATCGCTTATTGAATTTACGTTCTAGTTTATTAATTAAGATTGCTGAAGGGTAGCTTAACACTAGGAATAATATCGCCACAATTGTTAGAGCCTCTAAATATTTCCAGTGCTGAGCACCATAGTCATTTGCCATTGCAAGTATTCCCAGGACCCCGATTGTTGAAGCTAGTGGAACCTCTTTAAACATAATGATTAAATAATTTCCGAGCATCGGAATGGTTGGGGGTATAGCTTGTGGCAAAATAATTTTAGTCCATTTTTTGCCTGTTGAATAGTTTAACGCTGTCGATGCTTCCCATTGTCCTTTATCAACTGCATTAATACCAGTTCGATATACTTCTCCAATATAGGTGCTGTAGTGAATACCCAGACCTAGCACTGCACTCGTAAACGGATCTAAGGCTACGCCAACTACAGGAATCATTGGCCACGCATAAAAGATAAAGAATAACTGAACGAGTGGAGGCGTGGAACGAATGAATTCCATGATTGCCAACAAAACCCATCTAATCGGTGTTATTGGTATGGCTCTTACTAATGTCCAAATGAAGCCAAAAACCAATGCAAATAAATAACATGCAATTGTTAATGAAATTGTAATGCCGAGACCTTGTATGACTATAGGGAAGGCTTCGAAAAATGTAGGCCAACTCCAGTTACCCATTAGCTCGCCACCCCTTTCTTAGAAACACTTTCCATTTTCTTTGTCAGCCAGATTAAAGGTAGAGCTAGAATGAAATAGAATACTAGTACCAATAAATAAACTGTTGGTGCCTGAGATAGATTGGAACTCCGTAAAATGTCTCCATAATACAAAATGTCCATCATACCAATTAACGAGACAAGTGATGTGGACTTTAACATTAGGATAAGATAGTTACCGAATTCCGGTAACATCATGCGCAAAGCCTGTGGGAAAATAACAAGTCTCATGCGTTGAAAGCGTGACATGTTTAGAGCCGTAGATGCTTCAATCTGTCCTTTAGCTACAGATAGAATGGACCCACGAACTATCTCAGACATATATGCTCCATAATTTAATGAGATTGCTAGTACACCTGCCCAAAAGTCACTACCTATTTCAATTCCAAATAGTATCGGCAATGCGTAGTATAGCCAGAATAGTTGAACGATTAATGATGTTCCACGAAATACTTCTACGTAAAAACCAGTGAATTTTCGGAGGATGACGTTATTTGAAAGTCGACAAAAACCAGCAATAAATGCCATGAGATAACCCAAAACTATTGAGGCGAGAAGAACAGTAACCGTTATTTCTACACCCTTCATTAAGACGGGGAAGATTTCAACTATTGCATTAATGGTAATCTCTCCTTCTATGGTTGATTTATTTTTCTAAAGGCAAAAATTATAGGGCCTGACTCCCCTTGGGTGAGGGAGCCGGACCCTATGGAGTCTTTGCTTTTATAGGTGTTTTTATAAATGGTTATTTACTTAATTTCACCACTACAAATTGCTTCAGTCGTAATATCTGCTGGTACAGAGTTTCCTTCTGCACTAAACCCGTTAGCTTCAAGAAGTTTTTTTACTGTGCCATCTTCTTTTAGTTTAGCTAGTTGCTCATTGTACGCCTCACGAAGTTTATCATTGTCTAGGTGAAATGCTGCAGCACCATAGCTTGGAATGCCGTCAATATCTGGCTGTTCAAAGTCTTCAACGAACTCCAGTTTATCATTTCCTGCAGATTTTAACGCCATCTTAACTGTCATTTCTGTACCAGTTGTTGCGTCTGCACGTCCGGATGCAACGGCTGAGAAAGTTCCTGGAATATCAGATGCTGTTTGAATTTGATCTTCACTTACACCCATTTGTTTAAGGAATTCAACTTCTGTTGCACCTGCCATTACGGAAACAGTTATATCAGGATTTGCTGCGATATCAGCATAACTATGGATATCAAGTGGATTTCCTTTTTGTACGATAAGTCCTTCACCATACTGCATCTCTGGTGCACCGAAGTCCGCATTTTCACAACGGTCCGGCTTGATTGCCATACCAGCTGTAATAACATCGAACTTTCCAGCGTTTAATCCTGGAATTAGCTGACCAAAGTCTGCTAATTTACTTTCTACCTTTTCAATTCCCATTTCTTTGAAGACAGCCTGTGCAATATCAACTGCTGCACCTTTTAACTCACCGTCTTCCTGATATGCATATGGAGCTTCATTAGCAAATCCAACGGTTACTGTACCTTCCTCTTTTAACTGCGTTAATAAGTCTTCGCTTCCTTCTTCTCCATTACTAGCATTATCAGTTCCTTCATCTGAACCACATGCTGCTAGTAAAATTAGTGCGAAAAAAAACATGGAAACAATTAATAATTTCTTCATGTCTAATAGACCTCCCCTTTTTTTAGTAGAAAATAAGTGTAAAAACTTTCTTTCTGCATAAGTGCAACTAATTCACTCGCCATTAAGGCATGGCGAATGCCAAGTTTTCTAATAAGCATTGATCACAACAATGCTTTATTCTTAATTAATCCGTGACTATCATATCGGTACATATATACCAGTTTAATTGCATTCAAAAAACATCCTAATATGTAGTTATGGTGTTTTATTGAAATAGTCACTCTATAATGATATCGATATATCAATTGTTTCTCAAATGCGATATATTTAGATAATTTGAAAAAAACAACCAAATTTGTTCTATAAAGTAATTAAACACTTTCTTATTATTAAATTCTTCGCTTTTGTATGATTTACTTATATATCCTCCATATTTGATTGTTGTGACGTAAATTTAAACGTGAGATAGACAAAATCGTTATAAAAAGTGGTACGATAGTATTAATTCAACCATTGGAGGTTTTTTAATGAACGTTGTGATTATTGGCGCAGGTGCGCTTGGGGCATATTTTGGAGGACGGTTGCTTGAGGGTGGAGAAAATGTGACTTTTCTGGTACGTGAAAAAAGAGCCAGGCAAATAGAAGAGCATGGAATGAAGATTACTAGTCCAAAGGGTGATTATCATATAGACAATCCCAGGGTCGAGACAGATGTAACACAGATTGGTGATGTTGATCTTGTTTTGGTAAGCGTAAAAGGATATCATGTGCAAGGTACAATGGATAGCTTGAAGGTTCTTACAAATAAGGAAGCATATGTATTGCCTGTATTAAATGGTATTGAGCATGTTAGTCTGCTGCAGGAGCGGCTCGGCAAAGACTTTGTTCTCGGTGGGCTATCGTTTATTATTGCAACACTTAATGAAGCAGGTCATGTCATCCATTCAAGCGACTTTGATAATTTGATTTTTGGACCACTCCAGCCTAACCAAAAGAATATTTGTCATGATCTAGAGAACGCTTTAAAGAAAACTACGGTTATGGAACGGAATACAGAAAATATTTTAGCAGAACTTTGGAAGAAATATACGTTTATTACTGCTTTTTCTGGGGTCACAACGGCAACTAATCTCCCAATTGGACCAATCAGAGAAGAGCAAGATACATTTCGTATTGCCGAAATGATTTTACATGAGATGAAGGATTTGGCAAAAGCTTATAATGTAGAGGTGAAAGATAAAGAAATTGAAGCTGCTATAAAGAAATTGCGTGCTTTACCGGCAGAAGCGACTTCATCAATGCATCAGGACCGCAGAAAAGGATTGATGCTTGAAGTTGACCATCTACATGGTGGTGCTATTCGATTAGCCAAAGCTGTTGGTGTTCAAATGCCATACACGGAAGCGGTTCATGGCTTAATAAAACCGTTTGAGAATCGCTAGGGAGCTAAACTTATGTATAAAATTAGACAAGCACAGGAAAATGATTATGAAACAATTTTCCAACTGAATAATTCTTTAAAGAACATGCGTCTACTGGAAGTTGATAGTATAATAGAACGTGAATATTACGATCAGTCACTTTTAAGAGAGCAGGACAAATGGTTTGTTGTAGAGAATACAGGGGAATTAATTGCGTTTATTTATTTTACGTATGACTTGAATAAATTAAGCATCAAAAACTTTATCGTTCATAGTGATTATAAGAAAAAAGGAATTGACGAACATTTATACAAGAAGATGGAACAAATAGCATTTAACTGTAAGCTAATGACAATGCAGGTTGAGATTTCCCCGGAGTATACCGATGTGATTGACTTTTTCGAACGAAAAGAATGGGTAAAAGAAACGGGAAAGAAGCGATTATATTTAAAATATATTAGATAAGGCAGAGGGGACTATGTTATGACGGGATATGTTGTGTTAGGGATTGTTATTATATTGGCTGTCTTAGTATTAACGCTAATTACAATTAATAAAGGCTATGCTTATAAGCACTCAATTGATGAACTACCAGAGGGCGACGAAGCTGAGGAAAATAAAAAACGAGTAAACAAATCATAAGACATGAAAAGACCGCGGATCAATCACGCGGTCTTTTCGTGTCTAAAGGCTTCAAACGTGCTTCAATTTCTGTGCGACGATCTTCAAATAAAGGCGGGAGTGCTAATGACTCACCCAAATGATCACTGTCTTCATCTGTTGCAAAGCCAGGTCCATCTGTTGCCAATTCAAATAGAATTCCATTTGGCTCTCTAAAGTAAAGTGATTTAAAATAAAAACGATCGACTAATCCAGAGTTTGGGATACGGGCTGCAACCAAACGATCCTTCCATGCTGCCAGTTCTTCTTCATTTTCAACGCGAAATGCAACATGATGGACACTCCCGCGGCCAGGGCGCTCTTTTGGCAGGTCATCTCGGGTTTCAATGTGTACTTCTGCTCCAGTTCCACCCTCACCAGTAGAAAAAACAAGAATGTCATCCTGCCCGTCAACTATAGAAGAATAGCTCCCTGTTTGTTCAAAGGTTAAAATCTCAGTTAAAACAGCAATAGTTGGAGTGGGGTTCTTAACGGTAAGTTTAGTTGGACCAAGACCGATGACCCCCATGTCGGCAGGTACGCTACTGTGAACCCATGTTTTCCCACCTTTAACCCCAATATTTGTTTCATCAGATACAAGCGTAAGGCGTTGTCCCTCAGGGTCACGAAAATGAATAACCTTTCGTCCACCTTGTTCTGTAATTCCGTCATGGTCTATATCAAATTCTGAAAAACGATGATTCCAAAACTCTAACGCATCATCACTTGATACACGTAATGATGTCCCTGAAATACTTCCTACACCCTGATAAGTTGTTCCAGCATGAGGTATTTCAAAGAATGTTAAATCTGTCCCTGGATTCCCAGCTTCATCTGCATAAAACAAATGATAAACAGATGGATCATCCTGGTTAATAGTCTTTTTCACAAGTCGCATTCCAAGTATATGTGTATAGAAGTCATAATTGTGTTTGGCATTTGCAGTAAGTGCAGATACGTGGTGAATTCCTTTTAGTTCCATTGGAGATTCCTCCTTCAATAATAGCGCAGTTAAATCCAGTATAATTTCCTGCAGAAGTTCTGTCTATTCCTTAGCCTTACTTCGTTTCCTCCTGAACATTAGGTCTTAACCCTTTTTTTAGCTGCCTTATACGCAGCCCGAAATCCATTTGCAAATGGGGGTAATCCTTAAAGTTGGACCAGTCACCACCCCATTCAAATCCTAAATCTTTTGCTATTTCAGCTACCTCAAACCAATCCTTTTTCCCATTATTGTTGCCGTCATAAGTTGTGTCCCAAATAATAGATCCATCATCTTTAAGAATCGCATAATCAATTGCTAAACCATAATTATGATACGATTCTCCGCCCTGTGAATAGGTTACTATACTGCCATCTGTAGTTCTTCCCTGTGCATATAGTTTATTCTGTCGTTCAATGGAGCGCCACTTTTCTGTAATCAGGACATCTATTCCAATAGAAGCTGTCTTTTCAAGTAATTGTTCTTTCTTTTTCTCTAAAATAGGATGCAGTGCCGTTGGTAGTGGAGCGTCCTCACCCAAATCAATGTATTCATTATTTGTCTTGTTATACAGAATGACCAGGGCTATGATAAAAGTAATAATAGCTAACCACATTAGG
>NZ_JBMERP010000124.1:0-7294 GCF_049310925.1 Virgibacillus sp. DJP39
TTATTGAACATAAATTGCTGGAAAGAGATGCAAATCTTAAAGATAAAGTGATAAACTTCGAAAACAAGGATACAAAACCGAACCGGCATTTTGTAAGCTTTTAGACATAAAGGGGGATCCGTATATGGGTCTCATCCGATATGGGGTTGAAGAAGGGGTTATAACTGATGGACATCACAATTGAGAAATTACAGGATGCAGATGCCGCAAAATTATTTGAATTTGAGCTTGAAAACAGGGATTATTTTGAGGGGATGGTCCCAAGTCGCGGGGATGATTACTATAACTTTGAAACCTTTAAAGAAAGGAATAATGCCTTACTGGATGAACAGGAACAAGGATTATCCTATTTCTATTTAATTAAGAACAAAGATGGTTTAATTCTTGGAAGGATGAACTTAGTAGATATTGAAAAATCTATCGGTCTGGGTCATATCGGTTATAGAGTGGGAGAAGCACATACTGGAAAAGGGATTGCTAACATAGCATTGAAACTGTTATTAGAAACTATAAGTGAACTAGGTATTAAACAGATTTCAGCGAAAACAACAACTAATAATATAGCTTCTCAAAAAGTATTGGAGAAAACGACTTTACATACATAGCAACAAGTGATGAAGAATTTAACATGAATGGACAAATTGTATCCTTTGTTTATTATAAATGGGATAACTACTTCAACTAGGTAGTGTTTTCCTTAAATATAAAACTTCACTTTTCAAGACGCAGGTTTGAACAAGATGGAACTTTTTTTAAAAAGAATCGTAAATAAAGTATTGGGGAAAACAAATCCACTTTGGGGGGGTCTTAGGATGGATTACGGTTTGTTGATTATTGGAATAGCTCTTTTAGTTGTTGCATATTTAGTAGCAGTGAAAAAACAAACCTGGCTGTTAGCCGGGTTTAATGAAAAGGCAATTAAAAATAAGGATCTATTAGGTAAAGTGACTGGAGGCGTTTTTTTCCTTCCGTTAGGGCTGTTGGTAGTTATGAGTAGTTTAATTGAATATCCTTATGAAAAAACGGTACTTATAGTTGCTATGCTATTTTTGTTAACGACTGTGTACTTGTTTATTAATAGGAGACTACTGGACTAGTTTGACTTAAGGATCAGTGACTATTGTTAGGATGCAAGGGTAGGGAACGAGGAATTGATGGGGAGGGATATCAGTGCGAATTAGAAATTCCGCAAAAGCCTTATTAGTGTGTAAAGGAGAAATTTTACTAACAAAAAACCAAGATAACGAAGGTTATTTCTACCTTTGTCCCGGTGGAGGCCAGGAACATGGTGAGACACTTCATGCTGCAATACGTAGGGAATGTATTGAGGAGATTGGATACAATGTAGAAGTTGGGGAGCTCCTTCACATACGAGAGTATATAGGGCGGAATCATGAACACGCATCGTTCGACTATGATGTACATCAGGTTGAATATTATTTCCTGTGTGAGTTAAAAGATGAAGTAGATCAAGGTATAGAACCTTCTAATCCGGATAGTCATCAAGTAGGTATAGAATGGGTGCATATTGATGATTTGCAAGAATCCAGACTTTATCCTAAGGAACTAAAAAAGTATATTGTTAAGCATCTTAACAATGAAAAGAGTTCGGTTTATCTTGGTGACATTAACTAAATCCTGCCCGTTCATAAGGTGCAGGATGGAACACATTAGAGCTTCGTAATAGCAATGTTTTTTGTTGATTCGTTTTTTCAATCAATTATTGCTAAAATAAGAGTAATTCATTAGATAAGAATTGGGGTGGGAATTGTAGTGGATATTGATTGGAATGCAACAGGAATGTCAAAGCGTTTTGTCAGCTAATTACAAGGTTTATCCTCAAAAAAAGTACAAATAGAAAAGGTGATTTTGTTTGGTTCCAGAGCTAGGGGGGATTACCAGAGATCTTCTGATATTGTTGATTTAGCTGTTTATACGAGGGCAATTTCTCATACTGCCCAGAACTTAATAGAACAAGCAATTTATGAGAGGCCCACTCCTTTAAAAGTTGATTTTCAATATTCGAAAAGAAGGTGTGGTTGTATATGAACAAAGAAATGCTTTTCGAGAAGCTTAATGATTATAAACGTGCCAGTGCCAGGTTAAACGAATCAACAAAAATCCAAATAAATGATGAGATTGTATACGATGGTGTGATACAGCGATTCGAATTCACTTTCGAATTAAGTTGGAAGCTTATGAAAATGTTTTTAGAATATGTTGGATTCACAGAAATCAAAAGTCCCAGGACAACGATTCAAGAAGCATATACATATGGCTTAATTGAAAACGGTGAACAATGGATTGGTATGATGATAGACCATAGTAAAACCCTCATCTTTATGATGAAGATGAAGCTAAACTAATTTATGAGAAAGTTAAACGTAGCTATAGTCATCTATTATCTGACCTGTGTGAAAAACTGGAAGAAGAATTGAAAAAAGTAAATTAGAACTTGAATCTGTAGTGTGTTGTTGGAGGACTTTTTTGCTTCTTCAAGGAGAAACATTTTTACAATCTGAAAGTGCAAAAAGGAGCGTTAGTTATGCTAATTCAATGTACAAAGAAACTGCTAACTGAATTAAAGGTGAGTCCAATGCCGTCTGAAGAAGGAGTTCCATTGTTTTCTTGGCATGCTAATATATTGACTGTGAACAGGAGAAAAACGCTTGTGCTTGTGAACGATAGCAATCGCTATATTATTGTCCTTCACGGTTTAAAAGCAAAAGATTTCAAAAAAATAGATGAATTAATCTTGCAAGCGATACGTGAAACGTACAAAGAAGAGAGCATCAGGGATGAGGTTATTGAATCTTATCTTTCTCAGTCGCAGGTGTTGACCTTCACAAAAACAAGGGATAAAACCTTAGTTGCCAGGATGAATAAGGCGTGTGACAATGTCTATTTATTTGGGGAAGACCTAGTTCAACATTCAATCTATCAGGTTTTTTTGAGTAAGCGGGCAAGCCGTTTAATCGTTGGGCGAGGAAGTAATGACTATACTAGACCGAATGAAGATTTATATCACGATTTAGAGAAATTAACAGGGGGCCCCATATTTAATTCAGAAGCGGTTACCCTTAGCGTCACATTAGAACTGGAAAATGTTCATGTTTGGCGCAGAATCGTCGTTCCGAAGAATTACACTTTTCCGGATCTACATCGTGCATTACAAATAGTGTTCGGTTGGAAGGACTATCATCTTCATGAATTTCTTGTTCTTCCAGAGCAAAAAGACAATTCCAAACCGATTATGAATCTAGTGTGTCATGAAGAGGCTTTAAATTATGAATCTGGAATACCGATGGAGTTGGAAACGGGGGTAAAGCTATTAGATTATCTTCCTGCTGAAATAATGTATAACTATGACTTTGGAGATTATTGGGAGCATCGCATTGTTGTTGAAAATCATATAGACGATTATGAATTTAATTATCCTACTTGTATAGCAGGAGAAGGAAATGCACCACCTGAAGATGTTGGTGGAGATCCTGGCTATGAAACATTTCTTGGAATTATTTCTGACCCAGCTAATC
The DNA here is from genome assembly GCF_049310925.1 of Virgibacillus sp. DJP39. Taxonomy (NCBI): domain Bacteria; kingdom Bacillati; phylum Bacillota; class Bacilli; order Caryophanales; family Bacillaceae; genus Virgibacillus; species Virgibacillus sp. DJP39. The sequence goes on from NZ_JBMERP010000124.1 coordinate 3,537, forward strand.
CAGAGTATAATCATACCAAAATTTGGAGTATAAGCCAGGGATACGAGGATTTTGATATTGATATGATAAATAGAAGACTGAAGTATTGGTAAGAATTTCCGTTCCAGTCACTTGAAACTATTCTAAATAATTCCGGGTGGCTGGCACTTGTCTAGGGGAGATAGGAATGTATAGAATTGCAATCATTACTGATATTCATGGAAACATATACGCATTGAATGCTGCTCTGAAAGATATCAGAGACAAATCAGTGGACTTCATATATTGCCTTGGAGATATGATTGGCATTGGACCTTTTTCAAATGAAGTGTTGGATGCTTTGTTGGTTTTTGAGAATCTTGAAATGATTACTGGAAACCACGATGAAGCAGTCTTGGCACTTCTTAATAATGAACCTTATCCCAAAAGCAGGACTAATGTTATTCCACACCATGAGTGGATTGCAGAAAGACTGAGTAAGAAACATAAATCTGTATTGGAAAAACTCCCTCGTATAATTAATTCAACTATCTATGACCAAACCCTACATCTCATTCATTATCCGATGAAACAATCACTGCAGAATGCTCCTATAAGTAAAGACCCTTTTGATTTGACTGGTAGGCCTTTACCTGAGAACTTTTCTATTTTAGATGGGCTGAATAACCCTTCACTGGTTTGCTTTGGACACGATCATAGCAAACATCATTTTGATTCTAATAATATAACGTTTTTCAATCCTGGCTCCCTTGGTTGCTTTAATGAACCTTTTGCGCGCTATGGAATTGTAGATATAGACAGGACTGGGTTTACTATAAAGCAGCAGTACGTCGCTTATGAATTGAATACGTTTATTGGTGAATTAAGTAAAACAGACATTCCACGAAGAGAGATAATACTTAAAATGTATGAGTAAGTACAACAGAAGGGGGGCTCCAGATGAAAGTTAGACTTAGCGATTTTAATGAAAACTGGGCAGAAATGTTTAAAATGGAAGCTGAATTTCTAAGGACAATATTTGGCGATGAAGTAATCAAATTTGAACATTTTGGGAGTACCGCAGTTCATGGCTTAAAGGCAAAACCCGTAATCGACATGATGTGTATTGTTAAAGACATAAACAAAATTGATGCGTTCAATGACACAATGATCTCCCAAGGGTATGATATTGCTGGAGAATGGGGTATTGAAGGTAGAAGGTTGTTCCGGAAAGGCGGGAAAAACAGAACGCATCATATTCATTTCTATCAGGCAGACAACCCACAAATTGAACGACATTTACTATTTCGAGATTATTTGCGTTCCCACCCGGAAGAAGTAGTAAAGTATAGCCGTTTCAAAGAAGAGTTGGCTCAACGTTTTAATAACACAAGTGAATATAGTCCGGCGAAAAAAGAATTTGTTAAGGAAATGGAACAGAAGGCATTGCTTTGGTTTGAGGAGATCAAGTGAAAATCAGAGGGAATAGATTTTTTAAGTCAAATTATGAACTTATTTTGCTTGATTTACCGGGCCATGGTGAGTACAAAGCAAAAATATCTAACGATTATTTTGAAGATACACTTGATTGGACTGTATCTGAAATTAAGAAGAATGGGAAAGGGTATATTTTAGGACTTTCATTAGGAGCATCATTAGCGATTCACATTGCGCAAAGGGAACCAAATCTTGTGAATGGGATCGTATTAACAGGATATTCACCCTATATCCCAGACGAGTTAAAAGACATTATGGTGAATCAATATAATTATTTCATAAATATTGAAGAAAATGATGAGAATATCGCCGCGCATTTTCAAGATGTTCACGGAGAAAAGTGGTTTGACACGTTGAAAAAGGTTTTATACACAATGACCTTTAATTATCCTTCAGTTACTGATAAAGAATTAACCAGACTAAAGGTTCCAACATTAGTTTTAAACGGTAGTAAAGACATACACGAAATAGAAGCTGTAACATACATTAAAAGGCAAAACAAAGAAATTGAAATTGGTTTAGTACCAATTGCAGGTCACACAGCAAATATCGACCAGCCTGATGTATATAATTGTATGGTGAATGAGTTTTTAAGTAAACACAGTTAATTTAAACTAACAAAAGTATTATAGACTGATTGAATAATGGCTTTGTACATAGGAGAGTAAAGTATTGTTATTTAAAAAAGAAATCATTCTGATAGGAACTTTTCATTTCGAGCAGGATAGAGAAATAATGGAAAATAAAGAAGGAGAAATAGAAGAGTTTGTTGACTATCTGTCTGACTTTAAACCATCAAAAGTGGCATTGGAATGGGAGAAAGAGCAAAATGATAATCTAAATAAAGAATATAAAATTTCGAATGGTAATTACCTGATAGATGAAGTTCAACAAGTAGGATTTAGGCTAGCAAAAAAATTAGAGCACAATAGAGTATATGCAGTAAATTGGACTGGTCATCTTACTCAAGGTGAAATGACGAACCTTAATAACACAATCCAGCGTTCATATCCAGGAGTCTTAAACTCTATGAGATCCATGAGTGAGAATGGTCCTATCATTAATTCAAATACTAATTTAATTGATTCCTACCGAAAGTTAAACGATAGTGACTATGTAAGGGAACTAGAAGAAATGTATTTGTCCTTTGTGTTGGTAGAAGATGACATGGGGGAAAGAATCGGGGTTAATTTCCTGACCAAATGGGCGGAACGGGAATTGATGATTGTTATGAATATAATTGAAACAACAGCAGACAATTCTGATGAACGTATCCTCCTCATTATTGGAAGTGATCATCTATGGATGCTGAGAAAGTTGTTTGAAGGAAGTGGATGGGATGTTATAAATCCATTCATTGAAAGCACATAGTCTTAACTAGGGGACGTGGGAAAAGTGATACAAGATTTAAAAATGGTAGACAGAGAGAAACTATCAAGTTTAATAAACACTATTGATACAGATTTTGATATAGAAGAAATAGAAGATATTAAGGCAAATTCCACTAAGTGTATTGTGTGGGAGGAAGATGCGATTTTAGGATTAGCATATGCAACTGTTCTAACTAACGACGCAAATGAAAAAGAAGCCCAGGTAAGTTATATGTTGGACCCCAATCAAGAAGTAAGGGTATTGGTACAGCATTGTATAATGAATTGGAGACTTATCTTACTGAACTAAAACCAGATTTACTAAGTGCTTACATAAGAGTTGATCTACATGATCCGGGTTCATTCTGTAAAAAGGCTGGCTTCCATAAATGGTGGGGTTCAACTGAATTATTTTACAGTGGAGGAGGATTTCCGCAAAGTAAGATAGAGTTCTCAGTATATGAAGATAAGTATTTCGAACAGTACGTAAAAGTCAATCAAGAATGTTATTATCCGATACAAAAATCCAATGATTTAAAACCTTATATTGCATCGGAAAAAGTAATTAAACAGTACAAATTAAATAATAAAGAAAATGTTTATTTGGCATTAGATAATGAAGAAATTATAGCATCAGTAACGATTGGTAATGGAGAAATAGATAATCTTATTGTAGCTCCAAACTATCAAGGCAAAGGTTATGGAAAAGAGGCTCTCCAATTTGGAATGAATAAATTGTTAAGGCAGGGTCACAAAGAAATACGTATCTGTTATATGGAGAATAACACCGTTGCCGAAAACTTATATTATTTACTAGGTTTTAAGTTTCTCCAAAACACCCATGTTTATAGGAAATTTTTATAACATCGATTGTGACCAAAGGGGCCCTTCTTTAAAGCCATTGCTCTTGTTCATTTATAGAAATAGATATAT
>NZ_JBMERP010000125.1:0-6764 GCF_049310925.1 Virgibacillus sp. DJP39
TATTTTATAATCGATGAGAATAGAGAAACGGTCTTTCATAAGGCGCAAAACATCCCCCCAGGAAGAACAATCCATTATATTAAAACAAGCAGAAGAAGTTGAATACGAACTTACATTGCCAGACAATTTACCGGAGGGTACGTATTCTTTGGTAGCTTTATTATACACAGAACCTGTTTTGAGGGTGAAAACGACATTTAAAGTTATAAATTAAGAACCCTATTGAGGAAAAGATTAGTAAACTGTCCCCTGTGCTTTCTGCTGGTAATAACTTTTCAAACCTCACTACGTAAACTATTACCATTTTTATATAATAGTTTGTTTAAAATTAAAATTATTTATTACTCTTAGATTATCTAGACTAGATAAGATATGCGTTATTTTGATTTTAAAGTAATAGAGGTAAAATGGCTTTATTCTTGGATTGTACAGGGAGGACGTATAAATGCAAAGGAGTTAATATGAAAGTTATTGAAAATACAAACCCTAAATGGACAATGAACCATTTACCACATATCTTTAATTATCAAAAAGAATATAGTGTAAACGTAAGTCAAGAGGACTTAAACCAAGAGCTAGAGAATATAAACAACGGGCATCCCGCTAATAGGTGTAGTAGTAATATGAGGTGTTTTGAGGTTAGACTGACTATGTTCATATAGGTGATAACTTTGAGCAATTGTTAGCCATGAAAACCTTGAAAAGGAAAAAATGAAAAGTTTATTAGTAAGGTCGGGTTTTACTCATTCAGATGATGTTGATTAAGGTTTGTTGCTTTCATTGAAGAAGGATATTTAACCATAATTAACAAGAAGAGTATAAGTAGCACTATCATTGATCCAAATGTAGTAATGATTAATCTAAACATGACAAATAAATACGCTAACAAATGCTAACATTTTGCTAACGCACTGATGTAATAACCGTTAAAGTTTGTTAAAGATATTACATTTAATTCTAGGGGGAACAGTAATTTAATGCGTTTTTAGAACACAGCGTTAAAGATGTTACAGCCTTTCACCTTATGGGCGGCATGATGTAATTTAGGTTTTAAACCTTGTTATATCAACGTTTGTAAGACTTAACGTTATTCCGAACCACCGAAAAAACCACATTTAATTAATAAGATTCTTAGAGAGGCTTCCATTAAGTTACCAAACTTAGTGGAAGCTTCTTTTTTTTATGTTCTTTGTCATGTGCATATATATCCATCGTGGTATTACTATCAGAGTGCCCCAGACGTTTATTAAATATGAACATTGGCTTCAATCAATAAAGAGGTGTGAGTATGCCTAAATGAATGTGGTGTGACATGCATTATTAGTGCTTGTTTTCTTTAAATGTCGCTGCATGAAAATAAAAATTTTTTTAATCGTTTTAGGATAGCCTTTCATTAGTTACAAATAGTAAACTGTTCGTGATGACGGTGGAACTAAGGGTAGGGAATTCTATACTTAACGTGAAGTGGTAAAGGTATTAGTGAATATATTAAAACCACAAGAGGAAGAACGTTCTTATCCACGTTTATATCCTCCCCTGCCAAACTCTTTTATAAGGGTATGAAAAATAATGAATTAGCGTGCGTATATAACAACGCTGCTTGGAGAAAAATATAATTATATAAATAACTAAAGCGCAGGGGTGTATATAGTTGGATCAAAAAGAGATTAAAGCAAGTATAGAGAACATACTTACCGACAGTAATGTTGGTGTAATGGCAACGGTTAAAGATAACAAGCCACATTCCAGGTATATGACCTTTTCTAACAAGGGATTGAAGCTTTATACAGCAACGAGTAAAGATACCCATAAAGCGGAAGAAGTAGAAACGAACCCCTTCACGCATATTATTCTCGGATATGAAGGTGAAGGATACGGTGATGATTATGTGGAATATGAAGGAAAAGTTTCCATAAACGATTCAGAAGAGATGAAAAAGCAGTTGTGGAATGAGCATATGGAGCTTTGGTTCAGTGGACCAAATGATCCAAATTATATTGTACTAGAAGTTGAACCAATACTAATTAGATTACTGAACAAAAAAGGAGAGGAAACTAAGGTATTACAATTGTAAGATGAAAAGAAGATCACCAGCTAAAAATGCCTGGTGGTCGTTTTTAATGTCTTTTTTTTTGAATTGATCCATACATTCTTGTACAAGTGTTAACCATCGATTCATGGCTGCTCCTCCACTGCAATTTGTATTCCGTATATCACTTTGCAATACTTTGGATACATTACTCGTCCACATTGTTCGTATTTAAACTGTAGTGGATTCGCTGGGAACGCATATAACGGTCAACATAGTTTTGAGGTGGGAGTCTTTTATTTAGAGTGATATCAATATAAATGGAAACAATAATAACCCAATATATGAAGGGTGATTACATGAATGTTATTCTTGTATTAGCAAGCCTATTACTTCCGCTTTTTATGTGCTTTCTGCAACTCAAATGGAAAAAGCTCAATTTTATTTTTAATCTTGCTGGCCTTGTATCAACACTTATCTTTGGAAATATTGCTTCTGTCTCTATTTATCAAATCATTAAAAATAAAACTGTATTTATGACAAATATTCATGCCATCTTTCTGAACCCTTTTTTCTTAATTACTGGTTCTTACTTGGGGATATATATTGTCTATCTACTATTGAACATAACTTTGTATGAAATCACTCTTAAACAAAAACAAAGTTAACCTCAAAAAAATACTATTGTAACTTCAGAGTTCGATAAAGAGAAATTACAAGAACGTCTTGCTAAATTAGCAGGTGGTGTGGCAGTAATCAAGGTTGGTGCCGCAACTGAAACTGAGCTAAAAGAACGTAAACTTCGTATTGAAGACGCATTGAATTTTACTCACGCAGCAGTAGAAGAAGGTATCGTAGCTGGTGGTGGTACTGCACTGGTGAGCGTATACAAAAAAGGAGTAAACTGGATCTAGTTGGCGATGAAGCAACTGGTGCTAACATCGTTCGTCGTGCACTAGTAGAAGAACCAGTACGTCAAATCGCGCACAACGCAGGCCTTGAAGTTTCTATTATCGTAGAACGTCTTAAAGGAGAAGCGGTTGGCATGGGATTCAACGCAGCAACCGGCGAATGGGTAAACATGGTTGAAGCTGGTATCGTTGATCCAACTAAAGTTACACGCTACGCACTACAAAACGCAGCATCTGTGGCAGCAATGTTCCTAACAACAGAAGTGTTGTAGCTGACCTACCAGAAGAAAACGCTGGTGGCGGCGGAATGCCTGACATGGGTGGCATGATGCAATTTAGGTTTTGAAACCTTGTTATATCTGCGTTCATGAATGATTAGTTTTATTCATGCTCATGGTTTGGAAATAGTTTTAACTGAGAGGACTTCATTAAGTGTAAAAGCTTAGGTGGGGTTCTCTTTTTTGTGTTTTAAGTAACGATTAATTATTAAAAGTTAAAATTGTGTGTATTTGGCATTTATACCTTTGTGTGTTTTGGCAGTATATTTGTAATAGGTGTGGAATAATTCCATTCCACCATTGTAAAAGTTTTTATTCACCAAACGGGCCAGATTGTTGAATAAGGCTTATTGAGCAGTTTAGTAGCATAAGAAATATTAATTAAGTGTAACCAATCAGTATGATATATGGTAAAATTTATGTATAGAAAAATATGTATTCTCTAAATAAATAGAATAGGGGCGTGAATGAAATGACTATAGAATGATGTTTTGCATGCGGAAACACGAACGAAGAAGAGATTGAGTATAAAACGGTATATCTTGACGACGGTTTTAATGAAGTTAAGAAAAAAGTTTGGGTATGCATAGATCAAGAAGATTGTGGCATGAGATTGCATGGGTAAAAGAACTAGTTTTAGAAACTATACAGGAAAAAACTGATCAATCATTAATGAATAACCTGAATGTTCAATAACATATTACTTATTAATTAACAATTATTTTATGGAACTAACAGACTCAGTTGTTGTATAAAAAAACTAATCTTATAAATATGAAAGGAGAAATTTAATGCAAGTTTTTTTAGGCCTTCTCTTAATTTTTTCATTTATTTTAATTGCTATAGGAATTATATGGTTTATTGTAATTATGATAAAGAAAGGAAGATTCAGATATCCCATTGTAGTTTTTGTTGTAGGTATTTTGCTCCTTATATCTTCTAGTTTCGGAGCTTATCTTGTCGTACCAGATTATAATGCAATCAATGAACAAGAAGGTAAGAATTTTTATCAAGTGTTAGCTAGTGGCAAGGATGTTCAAGGTGAAAGTTTAACTTTCACAGTTAGTGAGATAGGTTCAAATGAACAACAAGGCCTTGTTGGATTAGGAGTTGTGTCTACAGAGGAGAAACCTATTACTGTATTGTTGAATGTTAGCGGAGAAAGTCAAGCTATTCAATCAGGAGATACTGTGACTGTCCAAATAAATTCAATAAGTAACTTCGCTAGCTTGTTTATTTTGAAAGCTACACTTGAATAAATGTTCAGCATAAAGGGTGTGAGGTTAGTCAGTATTCTTAAGCAAAAGGGTGCGTTTGTGGAAGGAAAAGTGTGGTTTATTTGTAGAAATGTGTATAACAATAGACTAGATAGATTACGTATTGAATGGTTGTCTAGTGAATTAACACGTTTACAATACACTCAAACTAAAACCTGACATGATAAATACTTTTTTACACCTTATAGGAAAATGAAACGATAGTGACTACTTAATTGGTTGCACTATCGTTTTATTTTTTTTGCCAAGACACATACTACAAATAAATATAATTGAATTAAAGTTCGACCATTAAAATGTTATAATAGTAATATAGTCACAAACAAGGGGGTGTGTATCATGGGTAAGAGCAATTTTTATTTTCTATCAGACAAGTGGGACATCCTAGCTAACTTAGGTGAAACCGCAGAAAGTAACGTCTTTATAGATCCAAACACAACCTTGATGAAACTACGCGTATTTGCAGAGACGTTAACAAAGTTTGTACTAGCTTTTGAAGAAATAGACGAAACATATGATACAAAACAAATTGACCGAATCCAAGCCTTAAGAAGAGATGATCTGATTACGCTAGAATTAGAGGACATCCTTCAAACGATTAGAAAAAAAGGTAATAAGGCAATGCATGAGGGTTATGGTACACAGAAGGAAGCTGAAGCGCTGTCGCAAATGTCCTTCCGTCTAGCTGTTTGGTTTATGGAAGTATACGGCGAATGGGATTTTGAAGAACCAAAATATAAAGAATTAACACCTACTAAAAAAGTTGATGCCGAAGAACTTAATAGACTATCAGCTACATATGAAGAAAAGGTAACAGAACTTGAGAATCAACTGGAAAAATTACGCCTGGAGCAATTATCTGTGCCGGATGATAAAAAACGAAAGCGCAAAAAGGATTCCCGGACATTTGGTAGTCGTATCAATCTTACAGAACAGGAAACTCGAGTAATTATTGATGAACAATTACGTGACGCTGGGTGGGAAGTTGATACGGAAGTGCTGCGATATGGCAAAGGAGCTCGCCCTGACAAAAGGAAGAACCTAGCTATTGCAGAGTGGCCATTAAAAACAGGGTATGCTGATTACGCATTATTCGTTGGTTTAGAATTCGTTGCGATTATAGAAGCGAAAAGATTAAGTAAAAACATCTTGTCAGATATTGAACAGGCAAAGGACTATGCTAGAACAGTAATTAAGCACGGAGATGAAGAGATTCATGATCCTTATGGTGCTTATTTCGTACCCTTTTTATTTGCTACAAACGGTCGACCATATCTGAAACAATTTGAAGAAAAATCAGGAATATGGTTTCTGGATGCAAGGAAACCAACCAATCATCCAAGGCCTCTTAAAGCATGGTATTCTCCCCAGGGTCTTAAGGATTCACTGAAACAGGATGTTGACGTAGCTACTAAGAAACTCCATGATGAATCACTGGACTATTTAAATTTGCGACCATATCAAAATGATGCAATAAAAGCAGTTGAGAATGCAGTTAAACAAGGAAAACGCGAGATATTGCTCGCCATGGCTACCGGTACCGGGAAAACAAGAATGGCGATTGGACTCATTTACCGCCTAATTAAACACAATCGTTTCAAGCGTATTCTATTTTTAGTTGATAGATCTGCATTGGGTGAACAAGCAGAAGCTGCATTTAAAGATTCTAAGAGTGAAAATTTTCATTCCTTTACGGAGATATTTGAACTGCAGTCTCTTGAAGATAAAAGTCCAAATTCCGAGACAAAAGTACAAATAGCAACGGTACAAGGGATGCTGAAGCGGTTATTTTATTCTGACTCAGATGAAAACACACTTACAGTAGATCAATATGATTGTATCGTCGTCGATGAAGCCCACCGAGGTTATACATTGGATAAAGAAATGTCGGAAGTGGAAGAGTTGTTCAGGGATCATCAGGATTATGTCAGTAAATATCGTCAAGTAATTGATTTTTTTGATGCAACAAAAATCGGCTTGACAGCTACACCAGCACTGCACACGGTTGATATATTTGGAAAACCTGTTTTTACGTATTCTTATCGTGAAGCAGTAATAGATGGTTACTTAATTGACCATGAGCCCCCATATCAATATGAAACAGTATTAAAGAAATCCGGGATTGGGTGGGCTGTCGGTGAATCGGTGGATCTGTACAATACCCGTACTGGTGAGATAGAGACGGAACTGTTAGAAGATGAAGTGAATATTGAAGTTACTAATTTTAATAAAACCGTTATTACGGAGAATTTCAACCGAGTAATCCTAG
>NZ_JBMERP010000126.1:0-6745 GCF_049310925.1 Virgibacillus sp. DJP39
GATTCAAAAGATTCAAAAAAAACAACCAGAAGGAAAGGGCGAAAACCCTTCCTTCACCACATTATTATTATATCATAAACGCTACCTATTTTTCATTAAATCCTCTACCAGTTGTTCTCTCGGCATTTCCCCCATAGTCACCTTACGCACTGCTTCTTGGTCTTCTTCGGTCACGTTGAAGCCTTCTAGTTCCAGTTGGTACTTCACTTGTCGCCAGTTCTTTTCAAATTGCTCTTGTGAGATCGGTTCTCCCCTTTTCATCAAATAATTAGCCTCCTTTTTTATAATTCTATCTCATGTTCCTTGTATAAAGTTTTTTCTTTCATTTTAGATCTTGATTTGCGCTTCATTTCATCAATATCTTGCTTTTTATCATTTCCTTGTGCTTGACCACCTAAATTAGCAAACAATTTAGCTATACCACCAATACTAGCCCCTGCTTGTGTAAATTCTTTATCATATAAATGAGAAATATCTTTTCCCTCTTTCGCAAGGTCCTTTTCTACTGTTTTAAGATCCTTAGAAAGTTTCCCAGTGGCTCTGTCGTCAAGATGTAATTCTAATAATCTCGCTTTCAATTTAGTTGGTATTTGTTCAATTAACTTCGAAGGTTGATTTTGATACTTAAACGACAAGGTTTTATTCATTTTATCATTTATACCAACCTTTTCATTCTCTCGTTGCTTAACTTGATATTTTGCTATTTCAAGTTTCAACCTAGTGTCGTAAATTTTATCTTTTGTTCCCCCTTCGCTATAAATCCTGCTATATTCTTTACTCCATTTAGAAACACTTCTATTCGCAATTAGTAATCTGTGTTGGTTTTCTTCCCAATCTTTCTTCAAAGTAACGTCATTTTCTCTTTCAGAAGTATAGTATTTTAATATCTGTGGATCTTCAAACTCTTTTATATTTTCATGTTTAATACCAGTCTTTAGATACTCTTGAACATAATCATATTTCAAGTCACTTATTAATGTATTGTGATTCTCTGTTATGTGGCTGTATTCAGGGTAAATGGTACCAAACTCTTGATGTACTATTTTCTTCTGAACTTCAAAGGCTAAATTACTATGAATTTCAGCTTTTTCATAAGCATTAAAATTGCATTCGTATTTGAATGCACGATTATTTAGACTACTTATTTTTTCGCCTTTTTCTTCTGCGAATTTTTGAGGTGATAAACCAAAACGAACGGATCTTGTTTGATCAACATTGTACTCTTTTTCAGCGTTATCTAACATAATAGATTCTACACCTAACTTACGTTTTGAAAATTCAATGGATTTACCCCAATTTTTCATGTTTTCCATATTTTCTTTTGCATTTTCATAAGTAACATATCCATGAACACGTTTAGCAACAAACTGTAAGGATTGAGCTTGTTGATTTGATAGAGGAAAATTGTTTCTAACGTGTGGAATATATTGTTCATCGATCTCTCTTTCTAGCGTTTCTTTATATTCTTCTAAACTAACAATTTCATGTTGTAACAAATCTTTCAATTCGTTGGTATCTTTTATGTCTTGATTAACCATTCCCATGTGTGTAACTGGCTCGTATTCTTCACCTTTCATTTGCGCTTGAATTTGAGCTTCTTTTTCAGCATTATACTCGTCATATGTCAAACGATGAGTAGCATATTTATCAATGCCTTGTTTTTCATAAGACTCATGTGACACAGTAATGTTTAGACCTGATTCTTTATAATATTCATTAACTTTAACAGCCCAATTCTCACGCCAATTTTCTAACGTTTCTTTCTTTCCCCAATCAGTTAAAAAAATATTTTTTGATCTAACATTACCATTAGGAGTTTTTGTTTTATTACCATTTTCATCAAGAATATATTCCTTCTTTGTTTTTTTCCCCCAGGATCCATCTTCATTAAACGGTCTAATAGTCAACATGATATGTGCGTGAGGATTATGTTGTTTATCCCTGTGAATAGAAATATCAGCAACCATACCGCGTTCAACAAAGTTATCTTCTGAAAATTCTTTTACTAATTCCATTTGTTTTTCATTGGATAACTCACTCGGTAAAGCAACTCGAATTTCTCTCGATAATTGACTATTAACATTGCTTTCCACTCGCTCAACTTCATTCCATAGCTTTTCACGATCATACACAAAATCAGGTGCATTTTCAGGGGCTAATATCATGGTTTCGGGTTGAACTTCTCTTGTTCTATAATCCTTATATTCTTGATCATCTTCACACCACAACTTTTCCCCACTACGATAAGAAGCCGAAGCAACAGCAGATTGACCTTTACCTCTTGATATGATGTTAGCCGATAGATGATAATACCCCATGTGAATAGCCCCCTTCTTTTATCTTTTGATTTTCTTAGTATTCCACGAAGTGCTATTTGCGTTAGCAAACGGACGTTGGGTGATTCTCCCCAACACCCACGAACACCATTTCCTGAATGGTGTATAAGTGGGCACTGGGGTGATTTTTGAACTCCCAAAAACATATAATATGCTTTCTGGGAGTTCAATTTTGTGTTAATTTTTTTTTTATTATTTAACTATACCTATGGAAAAAATCCATAAGAAACTGACTAACATCCTGTGTATTATCATTAACGTTTGTTTGTTGATCTGTAATCTGAGAATTTATACGTTTGTTTGTTAATAAGTTAGCTTTATTTTCATGAGTTATTGAATGTCTATATCTTACATAATCCCTTACCAATGTTTTAATAAATCCTGCTTTATTATCCACTTCACTTTCTAGAAAACAGATTATACCTTTATCTTTCTTTTCATCAAATCGTAATTCTACTCTCTTTTTATTAATCAAATTTCTCACCTACTTTTATATAAATTCAAGCATTTTTAATCGTTCTCGTTTTCATCTTCATTCAACCAGTCGTAAAATATATGCTCGTTTTTTTGTTGACGTTCTTCTTTTCGCTTCATGGCAAGTTCATATTGACGTTGTTTTTCTTGCTGATGTTTACCTTTTAAAATTGACTGTTCAGTTCTCATTTGTAGTCCGTTTGCAAAATAAAAAGGGAAATTATTGTGATTGTCTACTTCGCCATAATTTAGCTTGTCCATCATATGTTCGTACTGTAGTTTTATATCTTCCATACGAAAAATCGTTAAACCTTTCGTATAACTTTCTTTTATCGTTTTCATGATGTTTTCAGATGAAACCCCTTTACCATGCAAAAAGTTTCCTAGTTCCTCCAAAATAAAATTTTCTTTAATGAGTGTTTGAATTTGTCTTTGAAAATCACTTGTTGAATTGTTTTCAGACTTATTTGTATTACTTATTTCTTCTTCTTTATTAAATATATTATTTGTATAATTATTGTGTTCATTTTCTGAAACCGACCTAGGTTCCAATTCTAAAACTAGGGGGGGTTCAGAATTGGGAAAAGTATTTTTATCTTCTTTTCCTATCTGCACACTATTTTCACTTGAAGTTTTTCTAGCTCCTCTACTATATTTAGCAGAATCAGATGTATAATCAGTTTTATAGTTCCGACGTTTTTCTAACGGTTGAATAGCCAGTTTAAAAGTATTAAAGGGATATTCATAAACTATAATATTTTTAGGTTTTGTACCTTTAATGTAGCTATCTTCCCATACCTCGATATCTATTAATCCATAATCCCACAGAGGATGTATAACATTTCTGTAAAATGAATTTTTCGAAATCCCCATCCTCTTATAAATTTTTGTAAAAGATCGAGGAATAGTTGATCGATTACCGTATTTCTTTTCTGCTTCATTAGTTCGGTCAACTAAAGTAAGTAATTTTAGCCAATAACAAAAAGTCTTTTCTCCTAATTTATCAATCCATTCATCAGCAACTATAAAATACAGTTGCGGCAATCTTAATTCTCCTCTTGCCACTTTTCCCTTTTTTATATTCATTTGGTCTGTCTCCTCACATCTAGTCATTTTTATTATTATTTGCTATAATGTGAGTAAGCTTTAAGTGCCTCTCCTGTTTTGCTTGTCGGCGGATTAGGGGAGGTTTATTTACAAACTTACTCTTCAGCATTAGCTTTTAACCTCTATTCTGTTATTTTTAAAATACATAAAATCATTGTTTTTTAAGTCCATTTGTGCAGTTATATTATCCAAGTACTCCTCAACTTCCTTTTTCTTGAAAAGATATTTTTTTCCTATTTTATAATAGTTTAAGCCATTTTTCACAAACCTGTCATCAATAATGGGTTTACTAATATTCAAATAATCAGACAACTCCTTATAAGTTAAAAAGTATTTTTCATTAGCTAACTCATCAATTTTTTCTTGAATTGCCTTTTCCATCATATTATTAACAGTTAATTCATCAATTTTAATATCTAACATGATTGAACCTCCTAACTCAATTGACTTTTTATTTCATTAATTGTAAAAACATCATCGAAATTAACGTCTAATCCCTCACATATTTTTTTAGCAGTCTGTGGTCTTGGAAATTGTTTTCCATTGATTATTTGTAGTAGCGCTGTTTCAGAAATATTAACTTTTACTGCAAATTTTCGTTTAGAATAACCCAATTTTATCAATTTCTCCTCAAACTCTTTCTTAGATCTCAAGAGAATCATTAAATATCACCCCTCCATTGTGTTTATTTACCTAAGTATAAATTAAATTATACATGTGCACCCCTATAATTGCAACATTGAAGTGTACAGACTACATACACATTTTGTATTAAGAGGATATTCTTTTTGTTAAATATATGCTTTCTATGATATAATAGATTTACAAATATTTCAGGAGGGTTTGGTATGGGGTTTATAAAAAGTAATTTAAAAGCAATCATAGCTTCTAGAAATTTAAATGTTAAAAAAGTAAGTGAAATTACACCTCTATCTAGAACTACAGTTTCAAACTTAGCCAATAATAATAGTGACGGAATACACTATGAAACCTTAATACAACTTTGCAACTTATTAAAATGCCAACCAGGAGATATATTCACTTTTTATGATGTTGACTTGTCCATAGAATTACATGATCTATCAGGCTCTATAAATGTAACCAATTTATTTAACCAGTATAGAAATACAAAAAAAGAATTTCAGTCAGAAGAAAATATGACCTTTAATACTATAGTGAACATTAATAATGAAGGAGATGTTTTCCAATTAAAATTACCCACTACGGTAAATGGGTATTTCAAAACAAGTATGAATTTTGTTCATACTATAAATTTCAGCAAGAAAATAAATGATGAGCTTAAAAAATATAAGTTAACATATGATGTTGAGGCATATGCAAAGGATCAAATTTATGATTTTATCATAAAGGAAATAAGCAATTTAGTGGACTATGATATTGGATACGATCCTTTTCAAATTGAATTTGACTGTACAATTAATAATTAATTTAAGGGTGATGGTATGGCAAGGATTTATAAAAAACAAACAAAAAAGGGAACAAGATGGGGATTTAGAGTATATTTAGGTACAGATCCAGTTACTAACAAAGAAGTCAGAAAAAGTAAGGAAGGTTTTTTGACACAGAAAGATGCTAAATTGGCAGCTGCATTATTAGAGAGACAAGCCCATAGAGGAGAATATATAAAACCTAGTAATTTTACTTTTGAAGAGTTGTTTTATGATTGGAAGAAACATTATTCATCTCAGGGCGCAAAGGATAGCAGTTTAAGAGCAAGGAAAATTGCTTTAAAACATATTCTCAACGAATTTGGAAATGTACCAATTCAAAAGATCACAAAAAAAGCATATCAAGACAGTATAGATCAACTCGCTAATAAATTTAGTACAAATTATGTTTCCAGTATTCACACCTCTGCTAACATGGTTTTTCAGTATGCAAACGAAAATAAATTGATTAAGGACATACCAACGAAAGGCATTAAACTTCCAAAGAAAAAGGAAACTGTTGAGGATTGATTACAGCCACCGAAATTTACCACCTCTGCCATATTATTTACCACTGAATGACACCAAATTTACCACGGAATGTCAGGCTGTTTACCAACGCAAACCTCCTATATAATTAGTGAACACACCTATGGTGGTGTGACACTTTTATATAGGAGGTTTTTTGTTTGATTCATTACCGAAAGATTTTGGAATTACATCACGACAAAATCAGTTTAAGAGGTATCGCCGCGAATACGGGTAACTCGCGTCCCAAGGTCACAGAAATTATTGGGGTGGCTAAAAAGAAGGGATTAAGATGTCCCTTAGAGGAGGAAATGACGGATCGATGGATTGAAGAATTTCTCTTTCCTGAAAAGACTATGGAGGGTTCTGGTAGGCAACCTTTGAATTTTGATTATATTCATGAAGAGTTAGCGAAACCGAATGTGACTCTTTCACTTCTTCACCATGAATATGAAGCTGAATGCCGAACGAATGAAAAAATACCATACTCATATCGTAGTTTTTCCCGCCACTACAGTAACTATGCAGACAAGTATAAAGCTACGTTACGTATTCGAAGGAAGCCAGCTGAAATCATGGAAGTTGATTGGGCAGGTTCAACAGCTTTTATCGCTGATAGAGATACTGGGGAAAAGGTAAAGGCCTATGTATTCGTGGCTACCTTGCCATGTAGCCAATTATCATATGCGGAAGCTACCTTATCAATGGATTTACAATCATGGATCACTGTTCACAACCATGCATTTAAGTACTTTGGTGGCGTTACACAAATCATTGTTCCTGATAATATGTAATGTAAATCTTTACATTATAAATTTAATGAAAAGCTGTGATTAATGTAAAGTAAGAAGG
>NZ_JBMERP010000127.1:0-6644 GCF_049310925.1 Virgibacillus sp. DJP39
TGTGTCTACTTGACAGGAGCCTGTGCAAATCGGTGCTCGATTTCTGACAGTCAGTGCTCGATTTCCACACATTCCATCATTCCACGTAAGAAGATTTAGTTAATGAAAGTTCCGGTTATAAAACAAAAGAAACTGGCCCCACACGGTTCATGTCGTGTAAGACCAGTTTTTACAATTCTTATTTGGTTCAATCTGCCTTTAATTCTGTATATACAACTAAACGTTGACCGTATGTACCAAGATCTTCAATGTAATCTCCCGTACAAGTGATCAAATTAAGCATTCTTCTTGGTGTATACCCGAAAATTTGATCTATTGGAGCTTCACCCAGATTGTAGGCTTTTTTATCAACGACCTCAAATACTAATGTTTCACCATTTTTACCGGTTATTTGTACTTCATCACCGGCTTCGAGCTCATCCAGATTCCAGAAGATACCCTTGCCCTCAGGGTCGTTTACATGACCTGCAACTACTGCACTCCCTTGATCACCTGGTTTAGGTCCCGATTCATACCAACCTGCACTTCGGTAATTTTTTGGAACATCCATCTTACCATTCTTTTGCAGACCGACATGTTCAACATTTGCTTCAACAGATATATTTTTTATCTGGATCGATGAAGGTACTACTCCGTTTAAAGGTTCATCAAATGCATTTGCATAAAAAGTTTCTTTGGTGCTATCTTTGGTTTTTGAGTCCAATTGTTCTGCCGTTTGTTTTTCAGTAGATTCTTCTTGTACATTAGTTGATTCTGGTTTGGTGGAATTAGTGCTCTGCACCTGGTTGCAACCAACTAATATCGTTATAAATAGTATGCTTATTATCTTCTGCATCACACTAATCCCCCGCCTTTTACATTAACCTACTATTACTATTTTCCTTCAGACATTTGAAACTTACGGATTGCTACAACTGCTGCTAATGCAAGTGCACTAGCACCAATGATCCATAGCATCATCATGTCATTGTTAGCTGCTGGTTCGAACCCGGTTTTTGGCATTTCTGAAGGCATTTCTGATGCAAATTTGTCAGGGTATTGAGTTACAATAGCTCCAGATAGTGATTTGGATATGTTATTTGCATAAGCGTAACCCTCGTGAAACTTGTTATACGCTTCTTCATAGTTACCAGCTGCATAAGCATCGAATGAACCAATTAGCTGACTAACATGATCCTGCAGTTCTTCTGCTACAACATCTGCTGGGGCGTTACCATCTGTAGCAGTTGCCATGAATTCTGAGAAATCAGCTCGATATTGCTCTAACTCGTCTAATGCAGCTTGCTTAGCTTCCTCGTCCTCAGCAGCTGTTGCTTTTACATAGTCTACAAAGTAGCCAATATGGTTACTCCACATAGTCTTGAACTTTTCAGCAGCTTCAGCACCATACACTGATTCAATAGCTCCTGAAAGTTTATCTGTATTTGCAGATAGTTGTGCTGCATTTGCTTTAAAGATCTCCGCTGACTTTTCTCCTTCAATTCCATTTTGCATAGCTGTTACTGCAAATGCAACATGGCCAGAAAGAATATTATTTAATGTTAACCGAAGATCCGCTGCTGGTGTTACTGCCATCTGGTTATTGAACTTTTCCGGAAATTGAGCTGTAATTGCACTTGAAAGACCTTTTGCAGTCATAAATAAGTGAGCTCTAGCATCTGCTTGCTGGCTGTATGCTTTTGCATAATCTCCAGCAACATAAGAGTCAAATGCTCCAATTAACTGATTAACATGTGTTTGCAAACCTTCAGCTAATGCTTCAGCTTCGGCCCGGCCACCTGTTGCTTTTTCAAGAAATGCTGAAAAGTCTTTACGATACTGTGCTAGTTCACTTAAAGCAGCCTGTTTCGCTTCTTCATCTTTATTAGCAGTTCCTTTTACATAATCTACAAAATACCCAACATGTGCACTCCACATCTCTTTAAATGCCTTACCTGCCTCGTCCCCGTAAACGGAAGCAATAGCATCCGATAATGCCTGAGTGTTCTCAGAAAGTTGCGCTGTTGCAGCATCAAAGTCTTTCGCTCCTTCAATCCCTTTACGCATTGCAATGATGGCAAGGTTTCCGTGTTCAGATAGTAATGACCCTAAATTCGCTCTGAGATCAACAGCTGCATTTGTTACTGTTGGTTTCTCCATTGTTTCTGCACTTACAAGACCTCCATTTGCTGAAAATAATATTGCTGCACTCATTGGTGCTACTACTAATGCTTTTTTCCAATTCATCTAAAAACAACTCCTCTTCGTATTTTTTGTTTTTGTATGTTTCTACTAAGCTAACGAAGGTAATTTTGATTTGGATCACTTTTTCCAGAAGTTTTATCTGAAATTACTTATTACTCCAGTTCAATGAATGGTTAAAAGCCCAGATATCAGCGTTTTAAGGGGAGATAATTTTTAAAAATAAAAAAAGCCAGGATGCGTCGCAGCATCCCAGCTTCATCAATCTTATGAAATTGGTGAACTCAATAATATTTCACCTTTTGGCGTCTGACTGTTTTCATTTGGTTCTTTTGTAATTGCGATTGTATCCCAGTTATGCTGACCATCGTAATTCATAATGAAAGATACCGCACCGTTTCCATTTTTATTCGAGACAAATGTCCCAGCTCGATATGGTTTCCCATCTTCCAGCACCCACACTTGATATGCTTCATCACCTTCAAGCTCCGGAAGATCACTCGCTTGTATCACTAAGTTGGTTTTCTTATTTTGGTTAATCATCATAGCTGTTGCCTGGGCATTTACTCCTTCTGAAGGACTTAAAGCTATCATTTTTTGTATCGTATCCAGTGATGTTTCATTAGTAGGGTTAGATTCCTCAGGTTGACTGGATAGATATATTAGCGCTGCACCATTCCCTATAAGTGATAGTGTTAAAACAGCTGCAATTAAAGGTTTATACAGTCTTTTCTTTTTCTTTACGGGTTCGTTCACATCATTGATAGAGGTTACGTTACCATTATCCACAGGTTTTCCTTCTGCTTCATTTCTTGATTCTGAAGTTTCTGTTTGTCCTAAAACATTAGATAACACGCGTTTCTTCATTCCAGCCGGCGGTTCTGCTGGTTCACTGCTATATGGAAGGTCTTCCGTTAATTGTTGTAGCTCTAAAAGCTCCTCTTGACAATCCGAACACTCTAACAAGTGTAATTCAAATCTTTCCTCTTCTTCTTTAGTTAGCTGGTTATTAAAATAATCAAGCAACAAATCACAGTCTTTAGACATCATCCTGAACCCCCCTCTCGCTTGTAGGAGATAATATACTTCGTAAGTGTTTCAACGCTAAACGAACTCTCCCTTTTACCGTTCCAAGCGGTATCTCACATTCATCAGCAATCTTAGATTGAGACAATCCTTTAAAATAAAATAATTCTATAATTTCCTGTTGTTCGTTTGTCAGTTCTCTAATAGCCTCTCGGACTTCTTCACTGCGTTCTTTCCATTCTATCTGTTCTTCAGTAGATGGATTTAAATCATGCAATGCATCCCGTTCATCTAATTCATATGGGGTTTCCTTCTTCTTTCTCAGCATATCAATCGTTGCATTTCTCGTAACAGTCAATAACCATGAAGAAAGCTTACCTTTCGTTTCATCAAAGGTTCGTTGCTTTGACCATATCTTGGTGAAAACATCCTGCACAACTTCCTCGGCAAGGAATTTATTGTTGGTCATACGATAGGAAAAAGAAAACAATAGCTTTTCATAGCGATCGTATAGAAGCTCGAGAGCATTTTCATCATACGCTTGGGCTCGATTAAATAGTTCAACATCATGTTCTCGCATACCAATCTCCTTTTCAAAAAAAATAATATGCACTTATCATATCATAATTGCCTCACTGGAAGGGTGTTGGGCAGCACACTAAGAATGAAGTTCTAACTAGTTTACGATTTAGAAAGAGAAATGGATCACTTACACATATCCAATAATGAGAAAATATATAATTCCACGTTTACCTGAATTACATACAGGGAACATATATAATTCAAGTAAATTTTTATTCATGAAAGGGTCGATAAAAATGCGAGGTAATGCACAGTATCAACCAACAAAGAACAAGCAGCTTGCGGACGCTCAAGAGGTCTTATATGCAAAAGACTTTAAACATGCAGATATAGCAGGCGGCTACCGAAAGTCAAAGATAAAAGAATCTAAACGCGAAAACTAAATATACGTATAAAAGGCTCCTTTAGTAAAAAATTAAAGGAGCCTTTTTTATGCAGAAAGGATTTCGCTATTAAGGTTGGTCATAAGCCGAGTTTTCTAATAAGGTAACAGATCTAAATGCTCATTCGTAAGTTTTGTTGCTTTTTAACCCTCGCAGTTGATAGAAACTGTGACGTAACTGCTGTACTGATTTCCGCTACGGGCAGTCGCTTTCCGCGGGAGTCGACTGCCCTACGCTTCAATCAACCAGTAAGCATTATCATGATGGGTCGTTTGTTTAGTACTGTGCCAGTGAAGGCGAAGACTCCTGCGTGAGGAAAAGGCATCGGTGAGATCCGCAGTGCGAGGAGACTCACCAGCCTCCCTAAGGTGCGCGTAGTGTATTTTCGCAACGGTAAATAACATTACAGTTTATAACTTTTTCAACAACAACATTTAAAAAAAAACAGCTTATCTGAATAATAACTGAAAACCTAAATAACTGAAACTTTTCTAAGGTGGAATCGTAATACAAAGGTAGATATGAATAAGGAGGTCATTTTGGTGGCAGAACCAGCTTTACAACTAACAAATGTCAATAAAAAGATTGGCAAAAAAGAAATCATTAAAGGTCTAACATTTACGATTAATAAGGGTGAAGTGTTTGGTTTTATCGGCCCAAACGGCGCAGGTAAGACTACAACAATTCGAATGATTGTAGGACTCATGAATATAACGGAAGGTGACATTAGGATTCTTGGCAACAGCATAAAAACCGACCATAAAGAAGCAATACGGGAAATTGGTGCTATCGTTGAAAATCCTGAAATGTATCCATTTATGAGCGGTTTACAAAATCTTAAACACTATGCACGTATGATTCCCGGAATTACAAAAGAACGAATTAACGAGGTAGTTAAATTAGTTGGATTAGAAAGACCAATTAAAGAGCGATCCGGGAAGTACTCGTTAGGAATGCGCCAACGATTAGGAATAGCCCAAGCGCTACTTCACAAACCATCTGTTTTAATTTTAGATGAGCCTACCAACGGACTTGATCCTGCTGGTATACGGGAAATACGAAAATACATACGTAATCTTGCACAAACTGAAGATGTGGCTGTTATCATATCCAGCCACATGCTTGCAGAGGTCGAACAGATGTGTGACCGTATAGGTATTATTAAGAATGGTGAGTTGATTTCTACTCAGGATCTTAACGAGGCTCCAGATGGAGAGCTTGGCCACCAGATTCAAATGGAGGTAGAGCCGTTAAATAAAGCCCAGGAGTTATTAAAAGAACGGTATGAATTGGATACAGCTATTGTAGAAAATGTTATTACATTCCAGGGAGATAAAAAAAATATTCCATTGTATATTCAGTTGCTTGTTGAAAATAGCATAGCCATCTATCAGGTTGGAATATCAAAAACTACATTAGAAGATAAATTCTTTGATTTGATTGGAGAGAATACAATTGAGTAATTTCTTTCAGCTTTTAAAAAATGAACAAATTAAAATATATATACGGAAATCCACATGGGCAATGTACATTATTTTAGCACTCATCATCATCGGCCTAGGATTTACATCAAGTTTTTATCAGAACTCTGTCGCACCAGAGTACCATGAAGATACATGGCGCCAGACAGTTCAGGAGGAAAATGAAAAGCTTACCAAGGAAATGGAAGCCATGCAAGATAATGAAATAATGGCGGGCTACAAAGACCCAAGAATCGCAAAGAACACTTTCTATTTAGAGAATGATATTATGCCAGTAGGCTATGATACGTGGCAATTTGTTCTGGATAACCAGTTTCTGTTGTCGTTAGTTACGTTATTTACAATAATAGTTGCAGCCGGCATTATTGCAAATGAGTTTAAATGGGGAACAATAAAACTACTATTAATCAGACCTATATCAAGATCTAAGATTTTATTATCCAAATATGTTTCCGTGTTGTTATTTGCTCTATGGACACTCATTTTCACATTAGTATTCTCCTTTATCGTTGGGGCAATATTTTTCGGCATAAACAGTTTCGAGCCTCAAATTGTAATGAACATTGGTGATTCATTCGAACAAGTATCTGTAATTAGTCAAATTACAGCGGAGTATGGATTCCAATTGGTTACCTTACTGATGATGGCAACGTTCGCCTTCATGATATCAGCACTGTTCCGTCAAAGTGCGCTGGCAATCGGGACATCCATTTTCCTGTTATTTGTGGGGGGACCTATTGTAAGTTACTTTGCTGATAAAGCATGGGCAAAATATATTCTGTTTGCAAACACAGACCTAAACCGGTATGTAAATGGCACACCATTTATAGAAGGTATGACGCTCGGCTTTTCAATCGCCGTACTTGTTGTATATTTTGTTATTTTTCTGGCTGTCTCATGGCTGTCATTTTCAAAACGTGATGTAGCCGGTCATTAATCATTGCAATCATATTAAGTACAGGTTAAATCGAAACAATTTCGTTCTCTTTCA
>NZ_JBMERP010000128.1:0-6627 GCF_049310925.1 Virgibacillus sp. DJP39
CCAAATTATTTGTCAGGGTCCTGAGGGTTCAAAAATGTAGGTCTCCTGTTTTTCAATGGTATTGGTGTACGAACAAACACATCACGAAAGGCACGGTAGGAAAAAGGTAAAAGCGGCCACAAATATGCTATCTCATATGATTTCATGCGTACGAGGTACAGAATCCACCCCGTTATTCCCAATACATAGCCAACCAGTCCAAAAGATGCAGTCACAATTAGTAAAAACATACGAACGAGTCGATTCGCCAAACTGAGTTCATAGCTTGGTGTTGCAAACGTCCCTATAGCAGCTATCGCCAGGTACAAAACAACTTCATTTGAAAACAAACCAATTTGAACAGCAACTTGTCCCAACAGGACTGCCGCAACAAGTCCTAATGCTGTAACAAGTGATGAAGGAGTATGAAGTGCTGCCATCCTAAGCATATCTAGCCCTATTTCAGCTATCAGAAACTGGGCTATTAATGGAATAGTACCCATATCAGCTGGACCGATAAAATCCAGATTCGGTGGTAACAATGTTTGATCAGTAGAAAACAAGTAGTAAAGTGGTAGGATAAAAATGGATGCTATTACAGCAATAAAACGGATTAACCTCAAATAAGCTCCGACCAGTGGTTTTTGGCGATATTCTTCTGCATGCTGTAAATGATGCCAGTAAGTAGCAGGCGTAATCATAACACTTGGTGATCCATCAATAATAATCAAAATATGTCCTTCGTATAAGTGCGCCGATGCAGTATCAGGGCGTTCTGTATATCTAACTGTTGGATAAGGATTCCAATGGCGGCCACTTATAAATTCTTCAATAGTTTTTTCTGCCATTGGTAGCCCATCAGTATCAATCTTTTCCAATGACTCTTTAAGCTTTTTAACTCGGCTCATGTCTGCTATATCCTCAATATAACATAAACAAATATCTGTTTTCGATCGCCTTCCGATTTGCAAATATTCCATACGCAGTGTTTTGTCTCTAACCCTTCTACGTGTCAAAGCGGTGTTGAATACGATTGTTTCAACATAACCGTCCCGTGAGCCCCGGACAACACGTTCCAGATCAGGCTCTGCCGGAGCACGAACAGGATAAGTCCGGGCATCGATCATGATTATCTCATCTATACCTTCCACAACTAATGCAATAGGTCCCCCAAGTACAAGATCTACTGTTTTGTTTAAGTCATGGTTATTTCCAAGTTCTATATAAGGTACATATGTTTGAAGTAACTTTTTTAACGGATCTGGGTCTAGATCCTCTGGCTTAAGTTTAGCAAAAAACTTCATGATGAAATGTAAAATTTCATCTTTTGCGAACCCATCTATTAGAAATAATGACATTTTTCTGCCAGCGTACTCTAAATTCAAATGAATAACATCAAAGCTTTTCTCAACTCCCAAATGCTTATGTAAATAATCAATATTCTCCTGGTATGTGGGAAATAGAGGTTGTTTTTTTGTTTCCATAAGTCTCTCCCCGCTTCTATAAGAATTCATGCACTTATTGTGTTCTTATAGAAGTTTCCTATACATATTTGGCAATCCAAATACATACATCTTTATTAAGACAAACCTTTTTCAGGGGATGACGTAATGAGAAAATATATAGTACCTACTATTTGCCTTATGCTAAGTATCTCCTTTTACCTTTTGTACCAAGCCAAAGTTGATTCAATTCCAAGTATCAGCTACTTCCCTTTAGATGAGGAGACAGGTTTTGCTGAGGCAGATACAAACTTAAAAATGAAGATACTTAATAATCGAGGTAAATACATTATTTCATGGAACACCTTCTCAAAGAGTGAAAAATCTTTATATTTAAGGCAGGACATATCATTGCTTTTTAAGAATGGAAAGCTTCTTGGAGCCTTAAGCAAATGGCATGAAAATGTAAAAAACATTAACTTGAATGAACGCGTTAAGTCAAAAGGGACGGGCTATTTTCAATCTATCTCCTACCATCATGGTGAAATACATCATTCAGAGGATTCTATTAAAAGCATTCAAAAAATGACCTATGACAATTTGTATGTTATCGAGGATAGACTGTCGCCTGTTCGGTCTTTTGATACTCTGAAAACGAAGAAAAATAAAGCTTTAGAACAACAGTTGAATAACGAAATAAAGGGGACTTTATTAAATTACTGGGATCGAATTTTTGATCATTATCGGATAAAAAAGAAAAATTATTTAATTGTTCCATTAACTGAATTAAACCGTTATAATAATTCTCCATTACCTACACTGTCACAAAGCAAAACGAATCAAATTATCGGTCAATTATGGGAAGGGGTGTACAAGAACTATCTTGTTCCAATTACCAGTGCGAGTGGGCAGGTCGCAAGCCAGATACCTATTGTATTATTTGGAAAGGATAACAAGCATCTTATCGTTTTGTTTGAAATAAACGAAAACACGGAGCGTCTAATTCAAAAGTATCCTTAATACAGAGAATCTTCGTGATTTATTGTAACTATTGTTTGTGACCCATAATTTGTTTATATAAATTTTTATATGAATTATCATTAGGCTTTAACTCAAAAGCCTTTTCAACAGTTTGTTTAGCCTTTTGTTCATTGTCCTGATTTTGATATAATATAGCCAGGTTGTAGTATACCTCTGGCATATCAGTATCCATTTCAACAATTTCTTCTAGATCATTTATGGCTAAAGAAGTTTCGCCCAATTCAATATGCGCGTATGACCGTTGAAAAAGGAGTGTAGCAGTTAACTTACTTGGTGTCTCTAACCCTTTTGTTGCCCGGGTAACAACTGCTTTATAATTATCTTCCTTCAGTAGTTCCTCAATTTTGGTCAACTGATACAATGCGCTTTCCTTATTTTTTTCTATCCCGAGAAATATCAATCCTATAATAATCGCGAAGTAACAAACAAAAGCTGCTAGTTGGTAAAAAAATTTCTTTTTCTTAGGTAAGAAAACAATTGCAGACGCTAAAAAGCCAGCTATTAATCCACCAATATGTGCACTATTATCAACCTGAGGGATTGAAAAACCAAAAATTAAATTTAAGCCAATTAAAACAATAATTCCTTTTCCCATTGTTTGGAAAAACAGTTTCTTGTGCAGCATTCCAAAAAGTAACAAAGCACCAAATAATCCAAATAACGCACCGGAAGCTCCCGCTGAAACAGTTGTTGTAAAAGCAAAACTAGCAAGGCCACCACCAATTCCGGCAAGGATATATATAAATAGGAATCGAGCAGAACCATAAATCCGTTCAACGGTAGTCCCCAAATAATACAAAGCTAACATATTCATAAATAAGTGTAGTAAACCAATGTGCAAAAACATGGAAGAGATAATTCTCCACCATTCCCCTTCAATTATGGCAGGATTGTACTTTGCCCCATATGTAATAAGCGTTTGTGTTGATGTACTTCCTCCGCTAAATTCAAGTATGATAAACAGAAATATATTTATAGCAAATAAAATAAAGGTTAAAAATGGTTTCCCGTATGAAAATACTGTTTTAATCTCTTTTCTTTTCATATGTAGTATGTTTTTTAATTTATTTTTTAAATCATTTAGTTCATTAGTTAAATCTACAGTGGAGAGTTCATTTGTAGTTATCTTTAATTGAATATCAAGTGCTTGCTCTAAACGTTTTTTTTCCGCGAAAATATCTGCTTCATTTAAATAATATAAGTGCATTTTAATGGACGTGCGTTCTTTTAACTTCATTGGCTTTTTCAATTTCTCCCATTCACCAACGGGGGCATGTTTAGCGATATAAATGTTTTTTACTAAGATATGTTTGCCTATTAATAACCGTCTGATAGCCTTAGTTCGTTGAAAAGCCAGTGCTATATCTTTTTTTAAATCGTTCATCCAGTAAAATTCTTTATGTACCAGTCTGATGACGTAGGAGGTTTTGTTTATATATTTTTCAAGCCAAATTTCTTCTTTATGCTCATCCATATCAACGATCTCGTATCCTTCTTCTGCAACTAATTGATCTGCAATTTTATACATGACATGTTGTTCATTTGTGTACATATTGTATCCTCCCCCAATGACATCATATCAAAGCTAACTAAATAATTCCTGTGTTCCCTTCATTTCAAAAAACAAGGTAGTTGCATGGAGAACAACTACCTTGGGATAGCTAATTTTTTTGTGAATCAACACCATTTAATGGATTTTTAAATAGATTTGAAAAAAGTTTTTCTTTAATGGTTGGCATATTCATGGTTAGCATCACACCTAATTTTCGTAACACACTCACAGCCAGGATCATGTTCAACAATTTGTAGCGCCATTTATATACAGCAAACAAAGCCGATAAGACAATTCCAACAATTACTATTATTCTCATGCGTTCACCTGATTTCTATTTTATAGTACCTTTAGTTTTTTCAGGTGACCATTTAATTATGCATTACGAACCGATATATCGATCATACCACGACCTGGCAATTACAGTATCTTCTGTACCTTGAACCAGAACCCTGCCATCAGAAAAAAGAATAAATGTAATGCCCTGCTCAAATTCAGCCTTCAACAAAAAAGGAGTTTGCTTAACTGCGGAAACTGGAGCAAGTTTATCCTTCCAAATTTTTAAATTAAGTTTTGTTTTTTGGTGTATTTGAACACTATTTCTGCCACATAAAACAATTTCTGCATTTTCTACTTTTCTTTTTAAAGAAGGGAACTCTCTAGTTTGACAAGTGGGACAATTTATTTTTGGGTTTGCAAATTTAATATCATATTGGTTATTTAACCATATATCAAACGTGTGAAGTGTGTTTCTTAATACATCTTTGTTACCCGTTAGATATTTAATTGTCTCGGTTACTTGAAAAGAGGAAACCATGTCCACTGCTGGAGAAATAACCCCAACAGTGTCACATGTTTGTCCATCATTAGCTGTACCTGAAATCAAGCAGCGTAAGCATGGTGTTTTTTGTGGAATAAGAAATGCAGTCATTCCTCTGGAGCTTACTACACCACCATAAGAAAATGGAATGTCGTGTTTAAAACAACAGTCGTTCAGTATAAATCTAGTAAATAAATTATCCGTCCCATCCAGAACGACATCCACTCCGTTAATTAACTCCTCAACATTTTCAGCTGTAACGTTTCCAACAATTGCATCTATTTCTGTTGTACTATTAATCTTCTCCAATTTGTTTTTAGCCGCAATTGCTTTTGGTAAAGCCTCTTTGACATCGTTTTCGTCAAACAACATTTGTCGTTGCAAATTTGTCAGCTCAACATAATCACGGTCGATTAGTCGTATTTTACCAACACCAGATCGGACTAAATGGTTACAGATTACAGTACCTAATGCTCCAACTCCTACGACTAGTACAGTACTATTTTGCAGTTTATCCTGTCCGGCCTGTTGTATTGGACCAAATAAAAGTTGTCTTGAATAACGATTTGATTGCAATAGAATACCTCCTATTAATATATTCCATTTTCGTTGATAATATAATCAACAGGTAGATCAAACGCTTCACTAGGAATTTCTTGAATTAATTGCCCATCTGCTACTAATGAAGCAGTCACATTGGGGAAATCGGTTAGAAATCGATCATAGTATCCCCCACCAAAACCAATTCTGTAACCATTTTTATCAAAAAGCAATCCTGGGACAATTAACAAGTCTATACTGGTTTTCTTGATAGGTTTAGATATGCTTGGGCTTGGCTCCTGTAGATTGTAATAAACTATCTCGAGTTGATTATATGTTTTTAGTTGATAAAAAGTCAGTTGTTTTTTAGCTGGATCGCATTTAGGAACTGTCACCTGCTTTTGTTCTTTCCATGCTGTATCTATAATTGCCTTTGTATCCCATTCAAAACCCTGGGATATTGTTATACCAATTGTTTCAGCTTTCTTCCATAGTTCTGAGTTAATCAGCTGACTGGTGATTTTTTCTTCAATGGATTTTTTTTCGGGTTTTGACAAAGAGTTTAGGTAAGTAATTGCTTTTTTTCGCAATTTTGACTTATTCATATTATCCCCTCCCACTTTTTAACAATGGCTGTTTTCTAAAAGATTGTTGTTTTATACACAAAACCTATAAACTGCGACGTAACTGCTATGTTTATATTTCCTATCACCATTAATATTGGTGCCGATCCAGCACTGCGGAAAAACACTCGCTTTCCGTGGGGAACCTTCAGCCTCCTTGCCCCGGCAAGGGGTATGCCGATGTTGTCCGCAAAGGACGGTCTTAGTCGGCTCGCGTCATCTACCGCTCACTGCGGGGTCTTCAGACTGTTCCTTTCCCAGTCGAGTAAGCGGGAGCGATTCCCCTATTGGGTCGCTCCTCTACTCCTCACAGAACCGTGCGTGCGGGATTATCGCACACGGCTCTTCCTATCACCATTCATAGAATGTAGTTAATATCTTTCTTCAAATCATATATATTTACTTTTATCACCGGACGAGGTAAAGGGTACTTTCTAAGGATGTATTGAACTTATCCCAACTGAAAGATTTCCTTTGACTCCTTCGATTCATCCGCTTAAACAACAACTTTTTTACTCGGTAAAGAAATTTCTCTACAGTCTCTGTGTTGTCTGTGATACAGTAATAATTATAGTAACCAGTCAGGGAACGCTTTAATCTAGCCATTATCACTTTAATATCTACGTTCCT
>NZ_JBMERP010000129.1:0-6621 GCF_049310925.1 Virgibacillus sp. DJP39
TACAACTGACTTGAAGAAGGAGGAAAAATCAATGGCAGATTACCCTAATCATCTTGCATGGCATGAGACACTTGAAGTTCATGAACTAGTTGCATTTCAATCCCTTGGACTAATGAAACTTAAAGAATCAGTAGGTGAAATTAAAGACAAAGAACTACGATTACTTTATGTAACCGCAATTAAGAATCTGGAGAAAAACATCCATGAATTGCTAAAGTTCTATAAGATAGCCCCTAACCCTAACATGGATTACGATTCACGAAAATTAGGCACTGGATTCTATTCCGGAGACCTATTGGTGTTTGCTAAAACGGCTGTGAGGAATTATGCTATAGCAATTACCGAGACCGCGACACCAGTATTGAGGGAAACATTAACCGAGCAGTTATTAAAAGCTATCTTACTCCATGGAGAGGTCTATGAATATATGAATGAAAATGGACTTTATCCATCCTATGACCTGGAGAAGTTACTAAAAAATGACGTGAGAATTGCTACCAAAGCATTGGATATGTCATACAGAGAATCATAATTCAACGTGGGTTTTACTACCTCCTTATCTACAGAAAAGCAGTTACTTATACAAACAGCCCGTAGTTTAGACTGACTACTACAATCAAACGCAAAAAACCTTAAGGCAAACCCATTCCATCGATATAGGTTTGTCTTAAGATTATAAAGAAGATCCGCTACAGTTTAATAAGAAGAAATGAGGCATTAACTAGGACTATCCATTAGTCGCTGATAAATTGAACTGTAGACTGCGTTGCTATTCGTAAAGATGGCAAGCAACATAGTGCTGTTTTTTCACTTCCCGCCACGTGGGAAGAACTTTTGCACAAATGTCCATAGCTGCCGGGCAACGTGTTCGAAAGCGGCAACCGCTTGGGGGATTGGAAGGATCGGGAACATCCCCAGTCAAAATAACACGTTCACGTGACCTCTCAATCACAGGATTTGGAATTGGAATTGCTGATAGTAACGCTTGTGTATATGGATGTAAAGGATCACTGTATAGCTCTTCACTATCTGTCAATTCTACAAGCCCCCCAAGGTACATAACAGCTATTCGATCACTGATGTGTTTGACCATCGATAAGTCATGTGCAATAAATAAATAGGTTAGGCCTTTCTCCTGTTGCAACTCTTTTAGTAAGTTAACGATTTGTGCCTGTATGGAAACATCAAGCGCTGCAATGGGTTCATCAGCGATTATGAATTCCGGTTCAACAGCAAGCGCTCTTGCAATTCCTATGCGCTGCCTTTGGCCACCACTAAACTCATGTGGATAGCGGTTTGCATGTTTTTTGTTTAACCCTACTAATTCAAGTAATTCAATTACTTTAACCTGTCTTTCTTCTTTATTTAAGTCTGGATAATGGTTACGTATTCCTTCTGATATAATTTCTAATACAGTCAATCTTGGATCTAGAGAAGAGTATGGATCCTGAAATATCATTTGCATTTTTTTGTTCATATCTTTTATCTCATCTGGGGATCTCTTAACTAGAATATCTTCTCCATTGTATATTACCTGTCCTGAAGTAGCGTTGTACAAATTGTTAATAGTACGGCCTGCTGTTGACTTCCCGCATCCAGATTCTCCTACCAAACCTAGCGTTTCACCTTTATAGACGTCAAAGGAAATATCATCTACAGCTCTTAATACTTGTTTTTTGTCCGCGGTGAAATATTTCTTTAGATTTTTAACTTCAAGTAACTTTTCTTTGTCTATCATCAGATAATCCCTCCACTCCATGTGGTCTTTCTACCTGTGGTGCCCGCTCATCTTCTAACCAGCACGAGACGGCATGAGTTCCAGATACTCTCGTACTTGCCGGTGAGAAGTGGTGACAAACTTCCATGGCATGTGAACAACGATCTGCGAATGGACACCCTTCCGACAAATGGGCTAGATCAGGTGGACTGCCCGGAATTGGAATCAACGGAACTGACCGATCGCCGTGCAGGTTAGGCATAGATAATAGCAATCCCCATGTATAAGGGTGTTTTGGCTCGAAAAAAATCTCGTCTACAGTTCCCGTTTCTATAATTTCTCCAGCGTACATCACAGCTACGCGTTGGGCCATGTTAGCCACAACACCTAAATCATGGGTAATAATAATAATTGCAGTTCCTGTTTTCTTTTGGATGGCTTTCATCAAGTCTAAAATTTGCGCTTGTATAGTTACATCAAGGGCCGTAGTAGGTTCATCAGCAATTAAAACTTTCGGATTACATGCGAGTGCTATAGCAATTACTACTCTCTGCCTCATTCCCCCAGAAAACTGATGTGGATATTCGTTCATTCGTTCCGCTGCATTTGGAATACCTACAAGCTCAAGAAGTTCTTTAGCTTTTGCTAATGCATCTTTTTTACGAAGATGCTGGTGTTTCTTTAATCCTTCCATAATTTGTTTACCTATGGGCATCGTTGGATTAAGTGAGGTCATTGGATCCTGGAATACCATTGACATTTCTGATCCACGGATTTTTTCCATTTCTTTTTCGCTTAATTTTAATAGATCGTTGCCTTCATAAAGAATTTGACCGTCTTTTATCATACAATTTTGTTTGGGGAGTACCCTCATCAAACTTTTTGCAGCTACTGATTTACCTGAACCAGACTCCCCAACAATCGCTAATGTTTCACCTTTTTCCAACTCAAAGCTGACTCCTCGTGTAGCTTTCACCTCTCCTTCATGCGTTCGAAAAGAAACGTGCAGTTGGTCTACGGATAATATTTTTTCTGTCATAATGCCGCCCCCTCTCTTACTTCCTCATTTTAGGATCTAGTGCATCTCTTAATCCATCTGCCAAAAGGTTAAAGCTGATCATAATAGCACTGATAACTATGCTTGGAAAAATTAATTTATAGGGAAAGAAGCGCATTGACGTGTAACCATCTTCAATTAATACACCCAAGGAAGCAAGTGGAGGTTGCAGACCCAGCCCTATGAAGCTCAAAAATGCTTCAAAGAAAATCGCAGTAGGTATAGTAAACATCAACGTAACTATAATTGGTCCCATAGCATTGGGAATTAAATGTTGCCAAATTATCTTTGCGTTAGATGATCCTAAGTTACGAGCCGCTAGAATGAACTCCTGACCCTTTAACTGTAAA
The DNA here is from genome assembly GCF_049310925.1 of Virgibacillus sp. DJP39. Classification (NCBI taxonomy): domain Bacteria; kingdom Bacillati; phylum Bacillota; class Bacilli; order Caryophanales; family Bacillaceae; genus Virgibacillus; species Virgibacillus sp. DJP39. The sequence goes on from NZ_JBMERP010000129.1 coordinate 3,125, forward strand.
ATTTGTCCTCGAACAACACGTGCCATACCAACCCAGCCTGTGATAACCATGGCTAGGATGATTGAAGTAATGCCCGGTTCAAGAATTATGATAAATAAAATAATTACAACTAAATTTGGAATTCCCATAAGAACTTCTATGATACGTTGCATAATATTATCTATCCGGCCACCATAAAAGGAAGAAATTCCTCCATAAGCAACACCTATAACTAAATCCAGGAAGGCAGCAACGAGGGCGATAAACAAAGATATTTGAGTAGCCTTCCACACCCTGGTCCATAAATCACGACCAAATTCATCCGTACCAAACCAAGAGGCTTTAGTGATACCCCTAGCCTCGTATTGGTTTGTACCATTGACATCCTCCCCATTAAATCCAAGCCATTCTAAACCAGGAACAAGCGGAGGTAAGTTAGAACGCAGCAGATCCTGATCAACATGTGAATAACTGTTTAAAAAAGGACCTCCTAACGCAAATACCGTTAACAAAATAATAGTAATAAGCCCCAAGAAAGCCCCTCTATTTTTTTTTAATCTTCTCCAGGCCTCTTTCCAAAAAGATACAGGAGGCGAAGCAATTTCTTCCCTTTTACTAGCGTCTACTGGGGATGGCACAAACATATCCTGGGTGATTTCCCTTTTTTCTGGAATCATTTTTTACCACCACCTTTTATACTGATGCGTGGATCTATAATCCCGTATAAAATATCCACCAGTAAAACCACTCCAATAAACAGTGCACTATACATCAATGTAATGCCCATAATAACGCTATAATCATCTACCAATACAGATTTTGTAAATTGTTCCCCAAGACCAGGCACTGAGAAAATTTTCTCTATAACCAACGTACCTGTCATAATAGCAACAGCCAAGGGTCCAAGCATCGTCACAACTGGAATTATCGCATTACGGATAACGTGTTTAACCACGACCACCTTTTCACTAAGTCCTTTTGCTTTAGCTGTTGTAATATACTCTTGCCCCAATACTTCCAGCATTTCTGTTCGAATAAAACGGGCCACTGTAGCAACAACAATAACGGAAAGCGCAATGGAAGGCATGATCGTATACTCATACCCTTGCCATAATGCTGCCGGTAACCAACCTAATTTTACCCCAACATAATATTGCATCAGTGCAGCAAAAACAAAAGACGGAATCGACATTCCAAGCACAGCAATAAATACTGAGCCATAATCCAAAAAAGTGTTGTGCCTTAAAGCTGAAATGATTCCCAGGATTAAACCGATTACGGTACCTATAACAAGTGCCTGAAAACCAATTAAAGATGAGGGACCAATTCTACTACTGAGGATACTGTTTACAGAGCGCCCTTCATATTGATAGGAAAGACCTAAATCACCTGTTACTAAATTACCTAAATACTTTATATATTGAATCGCTACCGGCTTATCGAGTCCGTATTTTGCATTCATTAACACCAATTGCTGTTCTGATAGTTTTTCGGGATTACTGAATGGCGTACCAGGTAGAAGTTTAACCAGAAAAAAGGTGACAGTAATAACTATAAATAGTGTAATAAGCATGTAACCTATACGTTGAAATATATAACCTTTCACAACCACACCCCCACTTATCCTGTCTTGTTGAGTGAATATCAAAAACTCGCCATTCGCCTCAAACTAGGTAGCGAATGGCGAATTTTTTCTTTTATTTAATACCTTGAGAACAACATGATTTTAGGTGAAAAAGTGGATGTACCAGTAATTAACATCCTAAAAAAGTATTTCTTCACTTGTATTTACTCTGAAATATACGTCCATTTGAAACTAAATTCTGCACCACTTGGGTGATAAGCTAAGTCTTGAATATTTAGACGTTGTAGAACTGCGTTTGTTACCTGGTAAGCAGGACCTATCGCAGCATCGTCAAATAGCAATTTTTCTGCCTCCAACATCATCTCATAACGCGCAGCAGGATCTTTCTCTTCATTAATTTTAGCCACAAGTGCGTCTAGATCTGGATTAGAGTAATCCATTCTATTTGCAGAACCATCTGTTACCCACATTCCAATGTAGGTCATTGGGTCATTGTAATCTGGCCCCCATGATGAAATAGAAATACCATAATCAACTGCTTTTTCTAGCTCTAATCTCTGTTCGAAAGGTACAACTTTTATCTCAACAGTTAATCCTGACAAATTTGTTTCTAATTGGTTCTTTAAATATTCAGCAGTCTTCATCATGGATTCATCATCTGAAGACATAATGGAAATAGTCGCAGATTCTTTTCCAATTTCTTCGAGTCCCTTATCCAAAAATCCCTGTGCTTCTTCATACGTTCCTTGATTGAAAGGTCCATTCAGTTCACGGAAACCTTCATTACCAGGAGAAGTAGAAAACCCTTCTGGTACCAATCCGTATAAAGGTTTTGAACCGTTGTTTAGGATAACTTCGGCATGAGCTTTTTTATCCCACCCCATGTCAATCGCACGGCGTATATTTTCGTTCCCTAACGTTTCAAGATTGTGATTGAATCGAAGAAATCTAATTTCAGCGTCATCAACCAAACTAAATGTTTCATCATCTTGGTATTGATCGACGGTAGAAGCGCTAAGATTTATACGATCAAGTTCGTTTGTTTCGTAAAGGTTTAATTCTGTTGATGCTTCTTTTACTACAAACACATTAACTTCGTTTAATTTAACTGTTTCAGCATCCCAGTAATCTGGATTTTTCTTATATTGCCAGCTCTGATCATGCTTCCATTCTGATAGAATAAATGGACCATTGAATAACAAATTGTTGGCCTCAAGAGCATACTGATCTCCCTGACTTTCTACAAATTCCTGATTTTGTGGTAGAAAGGATGGGAATGTAAGGTTTTGTGCTAAGAGCGGGTTAGGTCCAGACAACGTTACCTCAAGGGTTGTATCATCTAAGGCCTTGACCCCAAGTTCTTCTGCAGATTTATCTCCAGCTAAAATTTCTGTTGCATTAAGTATTTTTGCTGTTTCAAACATACTTGCATAATGCCCGGTATCTTTGAATATTCTCTGCCATGAGTAAACGAAATCATGTGCAGTTACTGGCTCACCGTTACTCCACTTCGCATCACGAAGCGTAAATGTATGGACTAAACCATCTTCGCTAGCCTTATGCTCACTTGCTATAGCAAGTATTGCTTTATGATCTAAACTCAGTCGATATAAACCTTCATTTACGTTGTTTAAAGCAGTAAATGAAACACCATCATGGGCGTGTACAGAATCCATGGTTGGAATTTCTGCACTTTCAGATAAATTTAGTACCTGTTCAACTCCACCTTTTTTGTCATCTTTTTTGTTTGAATCTGAATTACCACCGCTCTCCTCAGATGAATCAAAATTACAGGCCGTCAGTAAGAGACAAAGAAATGCAACAAACAGTAACAAAAACATTTTTAATCTCGATTTGGTCTTCATTAATTTCCCCCCTGTATTATCTTTTGATTTTTTTGAATAGTATTAATTTTTACAAAGTATTACGTTTA
>NZ_JBMERP010000130.1:0-6441 GCF_049310925.1 Virgibacillus sp. DJP39
ATAGCAAATAATGCAATGATATAAGCCTTCCATGCTTTAAAGTACTGATACAATAACATAAACAAAACTGGCACTACTGACATATCAAATGGAATAGCCCTAATAGCAATAGGAAGGAACTGCGTTGGGTATTCCCAAAACTGGATCTGCATTCCGATTGCATCTAAATATGTGGTTGTTATCATTATTATCGAACCAAACAGCAAAATTTCAAGAATTCTAGATCTATCAGCAAGCTTAATGAAAACTACCCAAGGGGCAGTGAAAAGTACGAACAGCACCCACCATTCAAAAGTAAAAAGCTCGTACTTGAACCAACTTTCTACATCTAAACGATACGCCTCTTGTTGTAGCTTATTAACTTTTTCCAAGTATTCATATTTATTATCCATAGTATATAATCTTCCCCAAATGTAGTTTCTATTCGCATTAAGTTTTAAATTATGGAGGTGGAAGGTATGAAGAGCGATGTTGGTGTACTAGTCGTCGGATCAGGGCACGGGTCTTTCAATGGGTTATTACCTAAAAGAGACTGGGCTTTCATTTACTTTAGTTGACGGCGGGAAAAGAGTTGGTGACGTTTGGCGAAATCGGTATGATTCCCTTAGATTGTTTAGTCCGAGGGCTTATAGTTTTTTGCCGGGAATGAAACTACTGGGTATACAGGATGGATTTCCAACAAAAGACGAATTAGCAGATTATCTGGAGAACTATTCAAATCACTTTTCCATCCCGATTGATTTAAATACAAAAGTCGAGCAACTTGAAAAAATAGATGATCAATTTAGGGTTAAAACGAATCAAGGAGACTTGATAGCAAACAACGTCGTAATAGCAACAGGGCCATTTCAAAAACCTTTCATTCCAGAAGTGCCAGGAGAAATATCTACAGGAATAAGTCAAATCCACTCATCAGACTATCGTGGACCTCACCAGATTTCTAAGGGACCTGTTTTGGTTGTAGGCGGGGGGAATTCTGGTTTACAAATTGCAGCAGAGTTATCTAACACCCGTAAAGTATACGTGTCTTCTGGTCATGAACTCGTATTTATACCATACAGAATCTTAAATAAAAGCTTCTTTTGGTGGTTGAAAATTACTGGCCTTTCCAGGGTTTCCACCAATGCAAAACTGGCAAAGGTACTAAAAAAAACAGAACCGATAATCGGTACAGAATCAAAGGCTTTAATTGACAGTGGACAGTTGGATCTAAAAGGAAGAACTGTATCATTTTACGGAAAAGAAGTTGAATTCCAGGATAAAACAAAAATCCAGGTGGAGAGTATTATCTGGGCTACAGGATATCAATTTTACTTTAGTTGGGTAGATATCCCAGGTGTTTTTGATAGTCTTGAAAAACCGATTCATCAGCGGGGTATCAGTCCTGTAGAAGGGCTTTACTTTTTAGGTTTACCCTGGCTCTCACGGGTAGGTTCTGCACAACTTAACGGGATAGCACACGATGCTAAGTATTTAAGCAATTACCTGAAGAAAAGAAGATCTGGAAGCACAGGTCGGTAATGCTTTAGGAGAGGGGATTTGTAATGAAGAAAAAAGTAGCGCTGTTTATTGTTTTGGCTATACTTCTAACACAGATGCCTATTATCGGACAATATTTTTCCATAATTAATACATTAATACATGAAACTGGTCATGCGCTAATAGCAATCATAACAGGTGGAGAAGTACAGTCTGTCTCTTTATTTTCAAATACGGAAGGGGCCACTCTTACAAGTTATCGGTACTGGATTGGTGGGTTTCTGACTAGCATAGCCGGATATGTCTTTTCATCCCTCTTGGCTTACCTATTTATGGTTTTAATCTTTAAAAGGAAAAGTGGATATGTTCTATCAATCCTATTAGGAATTCTAATTGTGAGCCTAATCTTCTGGGTTCGAAATCCCTTTGGCTTATTTTGGGTCATCACAATAACAAGTGGGTTTTTATGGGTATTATTGAAAGGGTCAAAACCAGCCTTGGATAATATGGCGTTATTCCTAACATCCCTATTGTTAGTTGAATCAGTCACATCATCACTTGAAATTATGTATCTTGGGTTTGTGTCTCCAAATAATGCAGGTGACGCAACCAATTTAGCTGATGTAACGTTTATTATTCCAGCGTTAATATGGGGAACCTTTTTCTTTGTACAATCCCTATTTTTTGCACGGTTGGGACTAAAGAGGTATTTTTAGATAAACTGTTCATTCCACTTACCTGGTGCGTAAGTGGAATGAACAGTTGAATACAGATTAGTTGTTATCCAAGCGGTTGTTGGCTAGTCATACTTGTTTGTTGACCTTGACCTTGTTGACTTTGATTTTGCTGACTTTGACCTTGTTGGCTTTGTTGTTGAGTGATTTGATTTAATTGTTGTTGAGCATTACCAAGTGCTTGGTTTACTTGATTAAGGGCTTTGTTCGATTGTACATACTGCAATCCTTCATTCAATGTCTTAATCGCTTGCTGGAAAGTTTGCTGGAGCTGTTGATCAGCTTGTTGCAATTGCTGTTGCGTTTGACCATTAAATTGCTGAATTTGCTGCATCAATTGATTTTGTTGTCCCTGGCTCGGTTGGCTTTGTTTACTTGATTGGCTTTGCTGACTCGAGCTTGACCCAGAATCGCGCATACGGCTAATCTGACTTCTTAATGATGCCAGTTCTTCAGCCACTTCAACATCAGCATACTTTCTAGCTTCAGACTTAACGAGTTTTTCTGTTTTTTCGTCCATATTTTTTGCCTCCTGTGAAGTGTATTAATGAAACAAAGATAGTAATGCCACGTATAAACAATTATATCAGTGGGATAAAATGGAGATAGAACCTAGCTGGTAAGGTCTGCTAATCCAGTCATATTATCCATATGGCTGGCAATCATAGCAATAATTGTGCTTGCCTCTTCCTTCGTGAAAGTAAACGTATTTTCGTCTTTAAAAAGCTCGTCGTCTTCTGTCCAAATTCGGTTTGTTCTTCTGATCACGCCATCACCGGTTGCACTAACTACACCAAATTGATAAGTTACTTCAACTTCATCTTCAATTTGGAATGCAGTGACTTCGGGTGTTTCCCATTCCACACCAATTTCTTCAAGCGAGCTTTCCTCATTTACGGATTCTCCAATAAAATATTCTTCCTCTTCATCATCTTCTATAACGTATTCGTCTTCACCGTTAACATCTTCTACATAAAACATTTCACTCTCACCATTCATAAAGTCATGAAAGCTTTCATGAACAGCATCAATTACATCCTTACTGTCAGCAAGAATGATTCTTGCAGGTTGTTCGAGATCCAAATCGAAGCTTTCTAAGTAAAACTCTTCATTATGTGGATCAAATAGGATGGTGCAGAAGAATTCCCTATCGTCATTTTCGGTCTCAACAAAAAAATCAATCCTGGGATGTTTTGCACTTTGATCGACAGTCATATGTCCAGTCTGTTCATATTTCTCACAAATTGATGTCAAATGATCCTGAAGATCACCAGTTATTCTATTAAACCATTCCATAGACATATTATTACCACCCTTTATATTTTTTCCTCATCCTAGCTTTTCCAAAGTTAGCGCGTCTATTCCATGCCACTTCTATCCATATTTTAAGTGCCAGCACTGACAGGATTTGTACTATAATTATGCTGTGATATAATTATTAATATTTAAAAAATTTAAGGTGGAGGGAAAAAATGAAGTTAGCAGAAGCCTTGATTAGAAGAGCAGATCATCAAAAAAGAGCTGAACAGTTAAAGCATCGGTTATTAAATAACTCGAAGATACAAGAAGATGAAACGCCATCTGAGAACCCAAAACAATTGGAGAAAGAGTTAGGTGAAGTGTTGAAGGAGTTAAAAAGATTAATGATTGGAATCAATCAAACAAACCATGAAACAACTTTCAATGATCAGTTGTCTCTAGGGGCTGCGCTTGTTGAACGCGACATCATAGCGAAAGAACGGAAGGTGTATAGCGAATTAGCGGAACAAGCATCTTTGAGGCAGGATAGATATTCACGAACTGAGATCAAATATGTGACACCATTTAATGTGAAAGAACTACAAAAGCAAGTAGATGAATTAGCCAGACAATACAGAGAATTAGACACAAAAATTCAAGAGTTAAATTGGCGAACAGATTTGCTTCAATAGTGTATGTTGATGGTAGCGATTATAGAAAAGCGAGTACAACCCAGCAACAGGGCTAAGTTGGAATATGGCAGGGGTTCCGGGGTAACTCCAGAGGTTCAAGTCCTCTCTAACGACTCAGACCCAGAACTGTCACAAGCGAACATACAAACGTTTAAAAATTACTACCATGTACTGATTTTTATAATCGTGAGGGTGGGTTCTGGGGTCACTATACATAAAAAACAAGTCTGTTCCCATTGGAGACTGGTCTCAAAACTAATTTCTGTAAGTGTATTTTCCTTATCTGCAGACTCGCAGATGTAATGTTCTTGCTCTTCATCATTTTAGTATTGATCAATAAGTTAACATAAGCGCAGACTGTTTTTTATCCAATCTGCGCCATCAATTTACTTATTCACTTTTTTTATCATCATAATTTCCTTTTCCTTATTAAGCCCCGCTGACCATTCCCCTGTATGTTCTTCCAAGCACCATTCAAGGGTATCACGCATAGTCTCTTCAATTGGTCGAAAACTTAATCCAGCTTCAACTGCTTTATCGTTATTTGCATGCATCATCCCATTCATGTTTAATGAATCTGGTAGCCAAAAGGGCAAATCGATCCATGGCTCAACTTGATTTTCAAGTAATACTGATTCCTCTATCCAATAAAGTTTTGTGTTTTTAGGAGAGAGTTTCTTATTAGTGAACGCTTTAGCCTCCTCGTGACTTAGCGAAGTATTCTGCCGGAACGGCGACGAATAAGTTTTCACTACGTCGCATTTTATACATTATGTGTCAAAAACAACTTTTAAAAATCAGCCTGAATTAAAGTTGCGCATTGTTCCTTACAACTAATACTTTTTTAAATACAGGATAGATGATATATCCTGTCGTTACACCTATTACATTTAGGAAGAGGTCATCCACATCTAAACTCCCGCGCCCTGTTAGAAACTGAAGCAGTTCAATTAACGATATGGAACCAATTGTTAATAGTGAAATTTCGGTGAAAGTGGGTTTGAATTTGATATATCGGTAGTACAATCCAAATGGAATAAACAAACCAATGTTTGCACCGATATTATAGAGTGCTATCAATAAATCGACCTCACCTGATAAGTAAAAACGAATAGTTTCCAATGGAATGAGATTAATGGTATTGTGACTGCTGTTCGGTCTGAAAAATAATAGAATTAATAACGCTATTCCATAAGCAAATATGGCTAGCTTAAATGTTCGTGCTGCTATTAGCAGTTTAATATCAGCCAACCAGCAACCAATAAATAAAGAGATGAATGAAAGACAAAACCAGATAACCACTATAACAGTTGAATGAAGGTAGCTGGTCAGTTGAACCCATACAGGTAATAGAATTACGAATAAAACCTGTGCAATTAAAAGACTAAATCCTAAGCGCTTTTTCATATTACCTCCATAATTTGATGTGCTATGTTTATATCTTTATTTTACCATTAAAGGGGTGCAACTGCCGGTTGAACCTCACGAACCATGGATTCAACTAACCGTTGATAGTCTTTATGCATCGACCTGTGCTAGGTTTAATTAAACAGGGCGCACTGTTCGATTATTTTTTACAAAGGATGGATTAAAATGCTAAATGAAAAGTTAATTGGATCGTATATCTCAAGCTTAAGAAAAGAAAAGGATTTAACCCAGGTGGAGCTTGCTGAACAGGTAAGTGTCAGTCACCAAGCTGTTTCGAAGTGGGAAAGGGGAGATTCGCTTCCTGATATTGGGACACTGCTTACATTAGCAACATTATTCGGAACAACAGTAGATTCGATCCTTAGTGGAGGGAGAACTAATCAGGGTTTTAGAAATGTAGGGTCATTGGTTCAGGAGCTCTCAGACAACCGGCCAGACAAAGCTGCAGCATATATTAATGAGGGGGAAGCAGATGTTAGTGGGTTCGTTTCCATTGCTCCATTTCTAAAAGCAGGTACAGTTGAGCAGGTGACAGAAGGTATTGATGATCAAACGCTAACTACGGAGTATCTTGTGCAATTGGCTCCATTTTTAGATAGCGGGACATTAAGTGGTTACATTGCAAAAAAAGGTCACGTTGAGACCGATCAACTTATCGCGATTGCTCCATTCATCGATAGTAAAACGTTAAAACAACTTATAAACACTGACGATCACGACTTAAATATAGAAGATGTTATATGCATTGCACCGTTTTTAGAAGATGACCTTGACCAATTAGTACTTGAAACAAGCATAACAAACCCCAACATGGAGTACGTTCATGCTTTGGCCCCTTTCATAAAAACGGATACCTTGCTTTATTTAAT
>NZ_JBMERP010000131.1:0-6097 GCF_049310925.1 Virgibacillus sp. DJP39
GACATTACTTTTTCCATGAAACAATCTTTGTATAAATGTTAAGATAATCAAAACAATAGCAATTGGATAAATGAACACCAGAACGGGAACTGAGTAACTAATGATGGTACTTAATCCTTGGTTAGCAATAACAAAACTTAAAATTGTCGTTAATAATATAATCCAATTATAGCTGATGGTTGTAATATTTGTAAAAAACTGACCACATGCAACAACTAAACCAACCGACGTCGTAAAGCATGCTAGTGCTACAATAATACCCAGTAACAGGGCTCCGATGTTACCAAACATGATTGTTGAAGCGGCAAGTAGAATGTCACCACCATTGTTGAAAGTACCCTCTTTTGCCATTTTTGTACCAATCCAGCCAATTGAGCCGTAGACTATGATTAAACCAGTACCGGTAATGATTCCGGCTTTTAATGTGGATTTTACAAGTTCTCTCTGTGTAGTAATGCCTCGATCCTTAAATGCGTTTATAACAATAATCCCAAATGCTAAAGCGCCGATTGCATCCATCGTTAAATATCCTTCAGCAAATCCAGTAAAGAAAGGTGAAGTTGCATATTTATCAATAGGGTTTGCTGCAGGGCTATCCAAAAGAATTATTCCTCCAGTGATTAATACCAAAATTGCAATCAATAAAACAGGTGTTAAATATTGGCCAATTCGGTCTACCATTTTTGATGGGTTCAGACTTACAATATAGACCAATATGAAAAATACAGCTGTAAATAGGAAGAGAATCAGGTTTTGTGAAGAATCGTTTGTAAATGGTTCCATGCTCATTTCAAAAGCAACTGTAGCAGCACGAGGGACACCGAAAAAAGGTCCAATTGCTAAGTAAACAACGGAGGTGAAAATCAAACCAAACAGTGGGTGAACGCGATCAGCTAATTCACGTGCATCACTTTCTACATACGAAATTGCAGTAACAGCAAGAATCGGCAATCCAACCCCAGTAATAACGAACCCGGCGATTGCTGCCCAATAAGAAGTGCCTGAATCAATCCCAAGGGTTGGTGGGTATATTAAGTTACCGGCTCCAAAAAATAATGCAAATAACATAAATCCAATTGTAAATGTGTCTTTCTTCATATTGAGGACCCCTTATCTATTTGGCTGTTTACTAAAAGATTGTCGTTTTTGACATGAAATCTATAAATTGCGACGTAACGCTATGTTAATTTTCTATTAACCTTTTCTAAATTGATGCTAGTCCAACGCTGCGGCCTCCTCACGCGCTAAAACCGCTCACTTTTCTTGTATAACGGTAGGTTCTCGGCCCGCATCGGTTGATTTCTTGGCCCGAGGAGATTCCCGGCGGAAAGTGCATTAACATAGCAGTTTATATCAACTGCAAGGGCTAAAGTGCAACAAAACTTGTTAATAGAGCCACTTATTTTCTTTATATGATAAAATATTGTTTGATATAATTTTTGTCCATACCTAGTTTTGGCAAAAGCAATCTTAACAAGTCTTTTAATGAATTGTCAATGCAGGAAAGAAACGGAATACAGCCATTCTGAAATAAACTTTTTCGGAAACTTTATAAATTAAAGAACGCTTTTGTTTTACTTTACCTCTATACACAATTAAAATGAATTTTATATTATGCTTGGGAATAATACCAAGAGGGGGTTTGATATGGTTCCATCTGTACTTTTTGAAATTATGCTTATTGGTCTTTTAGGGATTGGATCTCAATGGTTGTCATGGCGCTATCGTATGCCGGCTATTGTAGTCATGTCAGTAGCGGGGTTACTTGTTGGTCCAATATTTGGGTTGATTAATCCTGAGGAAGATTTTGGCAATTTATATAGACCTATTATTACGGTGGCAGTAGCCATTATCCTTTTTGAAGGTAGTTTGAATCTTAATTATAAAGAATTACGTGGACTGGGCAAACCTGTTTTCCGAATTTCAACAGTAGGAGCATTTATCGCGTGGATTGCAGGCTCTCTATTTGCTCATTATATTGTTGGTCTATCCTGGGCAGTAGCGTTTGTAATTGGGGGACTATTTATTGTAACGGGACCTACCGTTATCCTGCCCTTATTACGGCAATCAAAGTTAAAACCACGCCCTGCAAAAATATTGAAATGGGAAGGAATAATTGTTGATCCGATAGGTGCACTGTTAGCTGTGTTTGCATTTGAAATTATTGCATATTTCACAGCAAACAGCCCAGATGGATCAGCACTTCTATTATTCTTTGCTGCATCAATATTTGCTGCTATTTTGGGTTGGGCATGTGGTCGTGGAATTGGCTGGATGTTTGAGACAGGTAATATTCCAGAGTACTTAAAATCGCCAGTCGTATTTGTTGTAGTTATCCTGTGTTTCACCTTGGCAGACGAAATCATGCATGAAACTGGTTTATTAGCTGTGACAGCTATGGGTATGACCCTGGCAAATATGGGAATAAGTTCTGTTGCAGACATGAGACACTTTAAAGAAAATATGTCTATGCTATTAATTTCAGCAATTTTTATTATGCTGACTGCTTCTCTCAAACTCGAGGTATTGCTGGAAATTTTCCAACCAGAAATCATCGGATACGTTTTGTTGATGATGTTCATCGTACGACCATTGTCAATCTTTTTATCAACAATAGGTACTGATTTGACGTTAAATGAAAAGCTGTTAGTTGGATGGATAGCACCACGGGGAATTGTTGCACTAACAGTGTCCAGTTACTTTGCATCTGTTTTAGGAGATGCTGGGTACGAGGGTGCGTCGATTATCATTACGCTCACATTTGGCCTGGTATTCTTTACGGTTGTTGCACATGGATTTTCCATTGGTTGGTTAGCCAAAAAACTACACTTATCGATGGAGGGACGGCCTGGAACACTCATTGTTGGAAGCAACGATTTTACAGTTGAATTAGGTAAATCATTAAATAAGCTTAAAGCCCCAGTAATTATTATTGACTCATCGTGGGAGCGACTTCGTAAAACACGAGAAGCCGGGATTCCATTTTATCACGGCGAAATTCTGTCTGAGCAAACCGAATACCATTTGGATACTACACCATATGAATATTTGATAGCGGCGACTGAATTTCATTCTTACAATGCCTTAGTATGTACGACGTTCATGCCAGAGTATGGTAGAACGAACGTTTATAAGTCAAGTCCATATACGTGGACAGAAAAAGGCATGAATGATGTAGTCGATAAAATAGGTGGAAGAATACTGTTTAAGCGGGATATTGCGATGGAAGACTTAACGAGTAAAATAAGGAATGGTTTTACGTTTAAGCAAACAACGATTACAGAGCAGTACAACTACAATCGTTATATAAATGAGCGGGATTCAGAAACAGTTCTGTTGTTCATGCTTAAGCCATCAGGTAAAATGTATTATTACTCAGAGGAACTAAAAATCACACCAGAGCCAGAGGATATTGTAGTAAGTTTAGCGCCACCGAATAAAGAACATAAACGAATACAAGATAAACAGGAAAAATAGAGTAAAATCTTATGACAAAAGCGGCTGGGGTAACCCAACCGCTTTTAGTTTACTTTTTTTCTAACCTGGAGATAAAGCAAGCTTCTTAAGAAACATATAATTACTCAAGCTCATCCAGTTGCCTGTTAAGATCCGAGATTTCTTTTTCCAGTAATGCAAGTTGTTTCTCCTCAATGTTTGTCCGTTGCCCAACAGCTTCCACTTTGTCCATATCTCCCATAATACGTGCATAGTCTGCCTTGAGTTCTACTAATTTTCCCTGTATTTCATTAGCGTTCATCTATTTCACTCCTAGTAATTATAAATAAATTCCATTATCATTAGTGTATACTAAATTAGTATAAGGAAAAAGGGGGAATGGGTATGAACCTTAACTTTGTAAAGGACCCGCAAGCATATTTATTAAAAGTGGAAGATCTGCTGTTAGAAAAAGAATCATGTAATAATCTGATGCTTGGTATTATTAATCAATTGGCCGAGGGACAGTCTGCCTATAAGGATGTAAATCTGGGGATTGTTGAGAAAGCAGGGAATACTGTTTTCGCTTTTATGCAGACACCTCCCAATAATTGGATCTTTCCGGATGTTGAAGTAGTGGAGAAAGAAGTATCTCAAGAAATAGCCAAGTTCTTATTCGACGAGCAATTAGAAGTTCCTGGAATACTCGGTCCAGACCAAATTGTCCAGCCGTTTGTTAAGGAATGGGAAAAATTAAATAATGTCGAATCTACTATACATATGGAACAGCTTATCTATCAAATGGATAAGGTGAATTCCGTATCACAAGCTGAAGGCGAGTTAAGAAAAGGGACTAAATACGATCATAAACTACTTACTGAATGGTTAATCCAATTTGGTAGGGAAGCGAACGAAATAATTAATAGAGATGATGCTGATTTTTTAGCAGTCACCTTTATTAAAAATAGTTCTGTCTATCTTTGGCAGGTAAATGGAAAACCTGTATCGATGGTTAACCGTTCAAGAAAAACAAAAAATGGCGCTACTATTAATGCTGTCTATACTCCTGATGAGTACAAACGGAAAGGTTATGCAACTAGTTCGGTAGCAGCTTTGAGCAGGAAGCTACTAGCAGATGGTTCTAGTTTCTGTAGTCTTTATACGGATGCAAATTACCCGGACTCTAACCGGATTTATAAACGAATTGGCTATTACGAAGTTGGAACATCTATTGTATATGAATTTAACAGGGACAGTCATCCAACCCACTAAGGGTTGGGGACTGTCCCTGCTTTTTTATCTATCGCTATTAACCTAGCCCGCTCCGCTTTTCATGATCCAGCTACGGCTCCTAGAAGCTGTCGTCATAAGCAAGTAACACTACGAACGCAGAAGACCGTGCGTTCTACGGTTTCTTGCTTATGCGCCTGCTTCTGATCAGTCGCCTCCGCTTTTCTTCTTATATCAGTGCGTCTTTTTTGTTGTCTTGGGAGCTGACGTATGTTTGATAAAAGTGAACAATGATTGTTTTGACAACTGCGTAGAATGGTACTGCAAAGAGAATTCCCAAGAACCCTGCAATGCTTCCTGCTGCGAGTATAACTGTAATAATTGTTAACGGGTGCAGCTTTAAGGCGCGCCCCATAACATTTGGCGAGATGAGGTTCCCTTCGATCTGCTGAGCAATCACCATAACAATTAGAACCCAAACCGCCATCATTGGGTATTGGAAAAATCCAACGATAATTGCTGGGATAACCGCTATAAATGGTCCGATGAATGGAATCACACACATCAACATGCCAAATAATGCTAGAGTAAGAGCATAGTCTAAATCAATAATCAGATACCCAATAAATAAAAGCACCCCAATAGCAAAACTTACAAGTAGCTGTCCTTGAATATACGCTGTTAATACTTCATCGATCTTATGCAAAAGGCTTTTTATATTGTTTGCTTTTTTAATAGAAAAGATTTGTGTGACAAAAGGTATGAATCTTTCACCATCTTTAAGCATAAAGAATAAGAAGAACGGTACAAGCACTAAAGCAAACACAAAGCCGATTATCTGGCCAATAAATCCAAATAAGAAAGAAGTAGCGGATTCGATGTATGATTGAAGATTTGATGCTAAGTCATTTAGTGTACTTTCAACCTCAGCAGGTAACATATCCTGGTTAGATTGCCAGTACTTGATAATATCCTGTGCACCTTCTATCATTATTGGCACGTTTTTAATGAGATTCGAAAACTGCGTCTGAGCAATCGGTGCAATGTATGTAGTAATTAAGTAAATAAGTAGTGAAAGCAATAGAAACACGACTATTATAGAAAATACACGGTGTACATTGTATTTGTCCAAACTTTTTACAATGGGTTTTGTTAAATAAAACAGCACACCTGAACCAATAATCGGAATGGCAACGGCCCCCATGTATTTAAAGATAGGGTCAAAAATAAAGTTAGTTACGGAGATAAGTAGAATAAGTAGAAATACCATAATGAAAAACGTAAGTGTCTGGAACCATCGCTTTTTTACCAAATAAATCACAACTTTCTTAATAAAGTATATTGATAATCTCATTCTACCTTCAAATGATTAGAATATAAAGTAGATTCTTATTGTTTTTGCCAATTATAGCCAGAATTAAACAATTAGGGG
>NZ_JBMERP010000132.1:0-5882 GCF_049310925.1 Virgibacillus sp. DJP39
CTTAAGACTGGTGTGACAAAACATACTTCGAAGGAGTTAATTCTTAATCCTACTTATAGGGAAATGGCAGATTACTATAATACTGTAGTGATGCCTGCACGCGTGCGTTCACCAAAAGATAAGGGCAATGTCGAAGGAGCTGTTGGTGTTATTTCTACATGGATTATCGCGGCATTAAGGAATATACAATGCTTCAGTATTGATGAATTGAATGAAGAAGTTTGGATGAAATTAGAAGAATTTAATCAACGACCTTTTACTCGAAAGAAAGGTTGTCGCTTGTCAGCGTTTGAAGAAGAGGAGAAATTCGCCCTTTCTCCTCTTCCAATCACGCCTTACAGAATGTCTAAGTGGAATACTGTGAAAGTTCGCCCTGATTACCACGTATCTGTCGAGAGTATGTTTTATTCGGTTCCATACGAATACATCAATCGAGAAGTGGAAATAAGGCTAACAGATGATTTAGTTGAAGTTTATTTTAATCATATGCGAATAGCTTCTCATAAAAGATTATATGGCAAATTTGGTCAATTATCCAGCATTCGTGATCATATGCCTGATAATCATAAACTGTTTGTAGATCAAACACCTGAGGCTGCGATTGAATGGGCAGAGAGTATTGGCCCATCAACATTGAACGTCGTTCAATATATTCTTGACGCCTCTCAAACTGAAAAACTAGCAGTACAATCTATATTCTCACTAAAAAAGTCTGAACGTCGTTATTCTAAATATGAAATTGAACGTGCATGTAAGATGATTATTTCAATGACTAAACGACCGACCGTTAAAGGCATTCAAACCATATTAAAGAATAATAAAAAGAGTGATGCGGAACAAGAGCTAAAACGCAAAACGGAAATAAACAAAAATAGCTATGGTTTCACACGTGGAGCTGCATATTATGGAGGTAAACAAAATGATGAATGAACAAACGTTGTCAAAACTACACGAAATGAAATTAAGTGGTATGGCTGAAGCGTATGAAGAGCAAGCGTCGAACAAAGAGTTTCAAAAGATGAGTTTTGAAGATCGCTTTTCTTTACTTGTGGACATAGAACAATCTCGTCGCCGAAACAATAAGCTTCAACGCTTAATAAAATCAGCAACATTTTTAAATTCAAATCCATCTATCGAAGATATAGAATATCATAATGATCGCAAACTAGATAAAGAACAGATATTAAAGCTGGCCAGCTGCACTTATATACATGACAGCCATAATATTATACTAAAAGGACCAACAGGTTCAGGAAAGACATTCTTGGCCACTGGATTTGGAATAGCTGCCTGCCGGCAACACTATAAAGTAAAATATATCCGCTTACCAGAATTACTAGATGAATTGTCGCTCGCAAAACTAGCAGCTGACGGAAGTTATCGGAAAATCATCAGAAAGTATACGAAAGTTGATTTACTAATACTGGATGAGTGGTTACTTACGGACTTAACATCGGATGAGGCAGCTATATTATTAGAAATAACTGAATCTCGCCATAAAGTAGCTTCAACTATTTTTTGTTCACAAACCGATCCCAATGGATGGCATGTGAAATTGGGAAATGAAACTATTGCCGAAGCAATTTTAGATCGTATTATTCACGATTCCTATCAAATTATGATAGACGGAGAAGTTTCAATGAGAGAACGTCATGGCTTGGCGGTGTATAAATGATCCCAGAGGAAGTTGAAAAACCGTTTAGCAAGGTACTTTTTTCATAATTACTTACCTAATGAAGTAATGTATGGAATAATAGATAAACTGTTGCCCCCATGTATCAACACAGAAAACGAGGACTTGGATATTGATGAACTTGTTCAGTGGGGTATAGAGATAATTAATCGGGAATTAGCCAATAAAAGATCGGTATGAAATAACCAGGTATTGGAATCTAGTATTCCAATACCTGGTTTAAATTGAAGGGACTAAAAAGCCGTACAGCTCTTTAAAGATTGATACCGTAGGGCTTCTGTGTAATTGTGGTAAATATATCGGCAATCGATGGTAAATTCCGTGGCAATTGGTGGTAAATAATATGGCAAGGGTGGTAAATTCTGATGGCAGTATTCAAGGATCTCGAAAAAGATAACTCTATAGTTCAGAAGTATCTTGAAAAGGAAGAATTAGAGGAATTGTTGACAGTGACTAAGAACGAGGGATTAGAAGGAGATCTACTTGCTTTTACAATGTTAGCTTATACTGGCTTGCGAGTGGGCGAATTAGTTGCTTTAAAATGGAATGATATTGATTTTGATAACCATACTTTACGGGTTATAAGAACGTATTACAATCCAACTAATAACAAATTAAAGTATCAATTACTAACACCCAAGACAAAAACGTCAAGACGTATCATATCAATAGATGAACTATTGATTAAAATGCTCAGGATATATAGTAACGAACAGAACAAAATCAAAAAAGAGAACAAACCTTTTTATCACGATAAAAACTTTATCTTCGCAACCAACGAAGGATTTCCAAAAACCTTAAAAGCTATTTCTATTCGATTACAACGATTACTAAAAAAAACAACCATAGAAAAGGCAATTACACCACATTCGTTTAGACACACCCACACTTCTTTACTGATTGAAGCAGATGTTCATATTAAAGAGATACAGGAAAGACTCGGTCATGCCGATATACAAACAACAATGGATATATATGCACACATGACAAAAAACATAAAAAGAGAGTCCTCTAAAAAGTTTAGTAATTTAATGAATGACCTTTCTAAAGCAATAATTGATTAGCATGACCTATTTAAAGTATATGAAAGTGAAACATTGAAGTAAAAGGAGGAAATTAAATGAAAGACGAATTAGTAAGTTATAGGGTTAGTGGATGGTGTTATCATGGTATTAACACTGCACAAAATCCCGCATTTGAAGAAACGATAATATTGGTAAATTTATGACGTTTGGAAAAGGTGATCTTTCAAATGAATTGCAAGAAATAATTCTTAAGGCAATCAAACAAGGTATCACTCCATTAAAGTCGGACAGTTCCGATATGTTTTTCATCGCGTAACATTACATCTATAGTTCTTTTATTCAACTTGTCTTTTCCTGTTGGGGATTTAATTTCAAGTTTTTCTAATTCTGTATCAATTCCTATAATACTTTGACCATTAAGGTACAGGTCAATTAACTGAACATTTTTAGCCTCTGCGTCGTCAATAATAAGACTGCCATCAACATCATTTTTATAACCATAGCACTTTCAGTTGTAAAGCTTCGAAGTTCCTAGTTCAGCTCTTTGTTTAATACCCCATCTAATATTATGACTTCTAGATTCATTTTCAGCTTGAATTATGGATTCAATTATAGAAATCATAAGGTCACTATCTGAATTTACAGTACTAAAGTTTTCTTGTTTAAATATCACACGAACTCCTAATGTCTTTAGTTGATTTAAGGCTTCAAGTGTAACCTCGCCAAACCTACTTATGCTCTTAGTAAGTATAATATCTAGATTATTAGATTAGCAATCTTCAAACATACGATCAAACTCTTTGCGAGAAGAACCAGTTTTACTGGAGGTTATGTCCATATTACACATCAACATGAAGCCATTGTGTTGTGGTAGCAGTTAATAGTAGTATAAAATGTATTTTCATATTTTTTTGCATAAAACACCTCCTCAAACTAGGGTATTTTTGCACAACCCCTCGAAAAGGTGGAATAAGGATGTTTCTAGGGTATGCAAAAGAGCGTTTTTTAACGCCGTTAAATCGCCCGATTCCTTAATGCTGCTTCATTCCATTGCGTTCATTTTTTCCAAAATCCTTTTTCGGCTAGGGTTCGTATAAAGTAATGTTGTATGAATGTTTGAGTGGCCAGCCATTGCTGCCACCTCGTGAACATCAAAGCCGTTCTCTAGAAAATACGTACAGAAAAAGTGTCGGAAGTCGTGAGGTGTGATGTGTGGCTCAATGCCCGCTATCTTACTGTACTTGTCCAGAGCCTTATAAAATGTGATTCGGGAAAGCTTATCATTACGATTACTTAAGAAAATATAAGGACTTTCCCCTGCAAAACGATATTGTTGTCGTTCCTTATTGAGATACCCTCTGACAATACGGATAACACGATCCATTAGATAAACCGTGCGCATTTTGCCCCCTTTTCCATCCCCCACTACCAATTCTCGCGAATCAAAGTGCATATCCACGATTTTTTGATTAAGAGACTCACTGACCCGAAGGCCAGTATAAGCCAAGAAATTCACATGGGCATAATCTCGTTTGCTTCCATGTTCAAGAACCGTTTGGATGAACTGATTAATTTCATCTATTGTATGGATCGCCGGCGAAGCATATTGTTTTTGGACCTTTTTATAGTCGGTTCTTGAAATAACGATTTCTTTTTGCACACCGTTTGCGATAAGAAAATCATTCCACGCCCGAAGGCCCGCCATCCTGGAATTAAAAGTTGAAGGATGGGTGTCTAAACGTTTCAGGTATTCCTTATATTCAGAGATGTTCTCTTTGAATAATTGCTTTGGCTCATGGGCGTAACGAGCGGTAAACCATTCTGAATATTTTCGTACAGCAATTACATAAGATTTGTTGGTGTTTGTGGACCTTTCGATGATTTGCAGGTATGTTTGGAATTCATCAAGTGTAGATGCTTGCTGTAAATTATGTTTCATTAGACATCGACCTTTCCAAGATAAATTATGTTTCATTATCATCTATAATTCTATCAGGAAAAGACTCGTAATGAAACATAAGTTACATTATGTTTCATTACAGTATTATGAGAAGAACAAGCCTTTATTTCGCTCCAGGGAAGGCAAAGAATCATTAAAGCGACAACAAGCCTATCGTATCATTGGGGCAGCAAGAGCCGACCAATTAAAAAAGGCGCACAAATACCGCATCCTTGCAACATTTTAGACGTATAATAAATAAACATACTATTTTGAAATATTCCTTCGAGGGGCGGGCGAAAACATCACGCTATAAAGCGCTTTTTAATTTATTTTTAAAGAACGGCTAAATATCTCTTCAATTTTATATCAAACTCTTATACATCACAACATGAGGACCAATAGAGGGATACTCAAACACTTCACCATATTGTGTAAAACCAATTTTTTCATAATATACTTGCACATTTGTTCTACCTTTACACCATAGAAATTTTACATCCTGGTCTTTTAATACATCCTCAGCATAGCTTACTACAAATCTTCCAGCTCCCATATTACGAAACTCGGTCAATGTAGCCATTGCCCTTAATCTAAACTGTTTATCCGTAGAAAAATCGGGACACTTTTCGGCACAGAAAGATGCGACACTGATAAGTTTTTTCTGGTAAAACGCTCCAATATGAAATGCCCCTGGTTTATAGTCAGTATCATATATACATTCTTCAAATGATTGATGTGGACGCAAAATTTTATGTCTGAGAGGATAAGTCATCTCTGGTTCAACTTCTTTAAGTTCTAACATTATTTTGTCCTCCTGTACTGAAATATTAGACAATACTTGTTCAAAAATCTGACCATTGTTCAAAATTGGCGCAATTCCAGATAAGCGCCCAATCGCGGAAGATCGTTATTGATGTAAATCAAAATTTAATAGGAATCTTTAAATTCAATAATTTACTATATCTTTTCCCGTTCAACTTTTTTTATTTTTGGGTATTCAATTGGATCAATCAATTTTCGTCCCTCATTAAAATAATCTGATGAAAATAACCTTGCAAGCTCTAGCTTTCCAAAAGTTCCTTCCCTGTATTCAAAATGTTATAAGTTCTTCAGAAAGTTTTAAACCTTGATTTTCACTAATAGCACCATAACCAGTTGTGCATTAGAAGCTCTTCTTATTTTATAATATTCCTTTTCGGGAGTTTTTTCTTTCTCATATCCT
>NZ_JBMERP010000133.1:0-5655 GCF_049310925.1 Virgibacillus sp. DJP39
TGTGGTACTTATCGGTTCGTTGTTATCTGATAAACTTGAATATTATGGTATAAATACCTTTCATAACCAAATAAATACAGCAAAAGCATTGAGAAATAATGGATGGGATTACAGTAATTCCTATGCTTTATCCAGAAAACATATTGCAACTGCTGTTTCCCGAAATACAAATATTGAATACTATATCGATATTCATAGGGATTCAGCAAGAAAAGCAAGCACAACAACTATTATACATGGAGAAAAATATGCAAGGCTGTACTTCGTGGTTGGTCAGGCTCATGAAAATTATGAAGAAAATTTACTGTTCGCTAGTAAATTCCATGAAAAACTCGAACAAAAATACCCTGGGCTGAGTAAAGGGGTTTATGTAAAAACAAAATCTGAAGGCAATGGGGTGTATAACCAAGATATTTCAAACAAGTCGCTCCTAATAGAAATAGGGGGCATCGATAACAATAAGAGAGAACTTAGTAAAACCGTTGATGCATTTGCGGATGTATTCAAAGAGGTTTATGAAGGTGTTATAGAAGTAAACGCTCAATAAAAATTGAAGGCTGTCCAATAGAGTTTAATCCCTATAGGGTAGCCTTCAAATTTATCTTCTATTATTCTACAGCTGTTAATTCACTTCCTGTAACCCATTTATGATTTGTCACCTATTCCCCACCGTTTGTAGGAGTGTAATCAATCATATATACAGTAGTTTGTTTGGCCAAATCAACTGTCGCGGTAACATCATCCATTCCCTTCATATGGGATGCATTTATGGTCACTTCTGATCCAGGTTCCAATGGTTGTTCACCAGTGTCAACAATTTCTTCTTGTATTACCCATTTGTGGTTTTCCACCATCTCTCCTTCAGTTGTCGGAGTACACGAAATAGCATACGCAATAGTATTAAATGCACCCACAATTGTAGCTTTTGAACCCTACATTCCTTCCAAGTGATCTGTTTTAAGTATAGCCTGGTCTCCAACATCATATTTTGGATTTTCTGCAACTGCTAAATTTTCAGGGACTTCACCTGAGCTGGAATGTTTCATACCATCATGTGAATCAGTTTTATACATCTCCGTATTCTCATCATTTTCATCGTGATTCATTTCACTATTATTACCACATGCTGCTAAAATTACTGCTGTGACAATGAATAAAATTCCAATTAAATATTTCCTGTTCCTCATGTTGTAATCCTGCTTGGAATTCGTAGAAAGTTTTTATTACTGTTTTTCATAATTAAACAGTCGCGCATTTATAGCAACAACTACTGTGCTTAATGACATAAGCAGTGCACCGACTGCTGGACTTAACACAATACCAATTGGGAACAGTATCCCGGCAGCTAACGGGATAGCAATGATATTATATCCCGCTGCCCACCATAAGTTTTGAATCATTTTTCGATACGTAGCTTTTGATAAATCCAAGATGTTAACCACATCTTTCGGATTGCTTTCGACTAGAACAATATCTGCGGTTTCCATAGCTACATCTGTTCCTGCACCAATTGCAATTCCTAAGTCAGCGTTAGCCAATGCTGGGGCGTCGTTTACTCCATCACCGGTCATAGCAACACGCTTTCCATCTTTTTGAATCTGTTTGACAAAATCAGCTTTTTCATCGGGAAGAACCTCAGCAGTAATCGCATCAAGCTCCAATTGCTTTCCTACCCATTGTGCAACTTTATCGCTATCACCCGTCAGCATCATTGCTTCAATGTTCATCGATTTCAGCTGCGCAATCGCTTCTTTGGAGCTATCTTTTATTTGATCCGCCAGTGCAACGAATCCTTCTAATTTACCGTCGATTAATAGGAAGGATATTGTTTTTCCTTCTTCACTTAATGGCTGAAATTTAGATTGATCAAAGTCAATATTATTATCCTTTAAGTAACCAGGACTAACCACTTTTACGTTTTTATTACCTACTCGACCTTGAATACCCTTTCCAGTTAAAGATTCAAAATCATTTGGTTGAGGGTATTCAATATTTTGTTCTTTTGCATAGTTGACAATTCCCTTAGCAATTGGATGTTCTGATTGTGACTCAAGTGACACCGTATATTTTACAATTTCTTCTTCGCTTAGATCTCCACTTGAAATTACATCACTTACGCCAAATTCGCCCATTGTCAATGTACCGGTCTTATCAAATATGACAGCTTCGATCTTTCTAGCTTCTTCAAAACTAGAGCGCTTTCGAATAAGTAATCCACTTTTTGCAGCGAGTGTTGTCGACTTTGCTACGACTAATGGCGCTGCTAGCCCTAAGGCATGAGGACAAGCAATAACCATAACTGTTACCGTACGTTCTAAAGCATAACTAAAGGACGGACCAACAAAAATCCAGATGATAAACGTAACTAAACCAGCAGCCATTGCTACATAAAATAACCATTTAGCCATACGATCGGACAAATCTTGCGTACGAGACCGTGAATTCTGAGCTTCCCGAACCATCGTAATTACTTGTGATAGATAACTATCCTTTCCCGTTTTTTCAATTGAAATGGTAAGTGAACCTTCTCCATTAACAGATCCGCCAATTACCTCCTCATCTTTTTCTTTTAAAACAGGAACTGATTCACCTGTCAGCATTGATTCATCTATTTCAGAACGACCTTTGGTAATGATACCATCCGCAGGAATTTTTTCACCTGGTTTAACGAGAACACTATCACCGTTTTGTAAATCTGCTACTTTTACCTCTACTGTTTCTCCGTTTTCGTTAATGCGGTGAGCGGTGTTCGGCATCAGCTCGACTAATTTCTCGAGCGAAGAGGTAGCACTCATTACTGATTTCATTTCAATCCAATGACCAATTAACATAACATCGATCAGGGTAGCTAACTCCCAGAAAAAGTTACGCCCTTCCACTCCAAATACTGTTAACGTACTATAGCCATAAGCAACAATAATAGCCATTGCAATCAAGGTCATCATACCAGGTTCTTTTTGTTTAACTTCATCAAACATTCCTTTAAGAAATGGCCATCCACCATAAAAAAATACAATCGTTGATAATCCAAAAAGGATGTATAAGTCCCCGGTAAAACGCCAGTCGACATTGATTGCCTCTTGAATCATTGGTGACAATACCAGAATAGGTATGGTCAAAATCAATGAAATATAAAATCTTTTTTTAAAATCTTCCATCATATGTGCGTGATGGTCATGATGATCATGCCCACTATGTTCATCGTTACTATGATTATGCTGGTGATCATGGTTTGTTTCACTGTGATTCATCTGTTCAGTCAATTTTCGATACCTCCAATTCTTTTCATGATTGTTTACTATTTACATTTACCCTATAGGGGTATAAGGTAAACTGGTTCGTTTAGTATTTGTTACTTTATTTTATTTATAACTCAAGATCATAAATAATGCCCGAACTCGCAAAAAGGTTAATTTGATCGTATAAAAATATAAAAGGGGATTTTTTAAGCAAAGATATAGAAAAAGAGGGTCATACATATGTATAACCCTCTGAATTCCTTTCTATTAACCGCCTAGAATATAGACTTTAACTGTCAATTCTAGTAGCTGTTAACACAAGTAGGTAAGTCACCTTTTGTGGTTTGCGGATGGCATTCAGATTCTGGGTCTTCTTCCGGTTTTTCTTTTTGTTCTACTGCCCATTTGTCGCGAGAGAACTGAACAGCAAGTACTATTGCCCTAAATCCGATATCGAGACCAATAGCAATCCAAACACCTAGTAATCCCCAGCCAAGCTGAGTACCAAGGATATAGACAAATAATGTTCGAACCGCCCACATACCAACACCCGTGAGGTACATTGGAAACTTGGTATTATTTGCACCTTGATATGCCCCAGTTAAAACTATAACTACTGCAAGAAACGGTTGAAAAACCCCCGATACTTTTAGGGCTGTACCGATATTATCTATCACCGTCTGATCGTTAGTAAAGAGAGATCCCGCCCACTCTCCAAAGAAAAACAGGATGGAACCAAAAACAGTCATTACTCCAACAGCAAGAAAAAGCCCCAGCTTGGCGTATATTTTGGCCTCCGTGTACTCTCCTGCTCCGATTTTTCTGCCGACAAGAATAGTTACTGCCGTAGCAAAACCAAATCCAAGCATATATGAGAAAACTTCTATATTTCCAGCAATCTGATGGGCTGCAAACACGTTGGTACCCAGAGCGACTACCATTCCAAAATACACAACCTGTCCTGCTCGCATGATTAATCGTTCACCGGCGGCGATTTCTAAAAATACCCACCATCCACTAATTACGATCCCTTGACCCAGTCATCCAAGCGACTGCTACATTTTTCACATGGGATGATAGTCCTTGAGACGCATTGGTATTTACAACGAAAGGATTTAATCAAAATCATTGGACCGTATGTCAGGTTTCAACTGCATTTGGTTTTATTCTCGTCGACATTTTTCCATGGGAAGTGGACAAATTCTACCTCACCTTCTCCGAATTCATCTATGGCCGAAACTGAAGGGGTCTCCCAACGATGAAAAGGCGAAGTACGATGTTTTTTCTAGATATTATATTACGCAATTACCGAAGGTTTAGCAGACGGGCTTGCTTTTAGAGCTGTAGTTGCAGGTAGTGCTAACCTACGTAAAGTAATGTTCTCACTCGTTGTCCATGCTAGTGGGGAACTACTGGTGTTGCTAGTGGTTTCGATTTTTTTAATAAGTTCCCCGATTTTATTCCTGTGCATACATTACTTATAGGCTAATATTTGGAGGTATGGTAATGGATAACTATGTAAATCAAATTTTAACTTATTGGAAAGGTAAACCGCTAGAAGGGGCCAAAACACTCATACAGAAGTATGGGTATCCACAAGAAGCAACAATAAGCAGGTTAATATGGTATAACAATGGGCCATGGAAACGTACAATTGTCTATCGTGATACAGTACCACATAACTTCCCGACACCACATCCTGATTTTTTAGAACAAACAATTGATTATTGTGTTCCCATACACTTGTATGATAATGTTACTGCTTTTGATGGAAGTGTTTATTTAGACCGAACTAAAGGTGAAGCATCTGCAATGTGTCACAAAGAGGCTATGAACTTTTTATCTCTAAATTTGCTAAATGATATCGTTACTGGTCAACGGGATGTCGAAGGAGCAAAATTATTCTATGCCCAAACGGCCTATACGTATAGTAAACAAAACATTTCTTCTCCTTATACAGAGGGACTACTTTTTCCAAAGCAATACAATACCGCGGACCCCGGTATTATCTATTTTAAGTGAAAAGAGTGTCCCAAATCTATTGGGACACTCTTATCTATTTACTATTAACTGGGAATAAAGCAACCATCTGGACCGCAAACCAGCCCTTGATTTCGACGTTGTTCTTCTTCCTCTTTTTCCTTCTTCAATTGTTCTTTCTGCCAGCCGAAATCAATATCCGCTCCGAATTTTTGCGGATAACGAATGTACCATCGCTGTTTGCGGATAGTGAAGTTATCGGGATCTAACAAAATTGCGTCATCCAATTCTCTTAAAGCATCGGCGTTTCTCTTCTGTTTTGCATACTCCATGCCGAGTTTAAATTTTGTCTGTGCTAATTGAAGCTGAAGATCTGATTGTTCGTTACTTGTTTTACCATCATCAAATTCAACCTTTTCCACTTCTTTATTAATTA